>NZ_JAAHHZ010000002.1:0-202445 GCF_010672005.1 Moorena sp. SIO4A5
AGATGAAAATCCGTTCTAGAGGTACCAATGTCAGTGGTTCCGTTTGATGAGGAGCCGGATGATGTGAAAATGTCACGTCCGGTTCTGAAGACGAGTCGGTGAGGCGACTCACCGGCTTAGTTTAATAGTGGTTAGAGTATTTCGGCCAAAAGTTTGGTCGGATAACTGTCGCAGTTAATCCAGGCTACACAAGCCAAAATTGTTCCAGCTGTGGTGAAGTGGTCAAGAAATCTTTATCGACTAGAACCCATGCCTGTAAATGCGGGTGTCGGCTGGATCGTGATGTTCCTTCGGAACCGCTTCGCGAACACAATGCTGCTAAAAATATCCTAACCAGAGCCTTGGGTACCGTGGGGCACACGGGAACTTATCAAAACGCTTGGGGAGATCTGTCCTCTACTCTTCCTGGTTCCGGCCTGGTTGAGCAAGACGGGTCTGTGAGCCAAGAATCCCCTGCCTTCTAGGCATGGGGAGTGTCAAGAGATTTATTCCGCTGCCTACGAGAAGATCTGATCAGTAATGCAGAAAATTCCAGGGGCTTCTTCAAAATGGCGTGAGTTCACTAATATCTAACGACTAAAATAAACACAACAAGCAGTGACTTGCTAGAGCTTGTCAGCTGGTAGCGCCTTGTCTTTCGTAGTGATCCTGTAAAACATGGAAATTTTCTGCACCCGTCCTGGCTGCCCAAATCCCCATAATTACTTTGATGATCTAGATAACAGAACCACTCTAACCACCACGGAGCAAAGGTATTGTAATAGCTGCGGCATGCCCCTGATTGTAGCAAGTCGCTACATTCCCTCCCAGCTGCTGCGCAAAGGAGGATTTGGAGCGGCATTTCTAGCACGCGATCGCTATACCCCTACCTTGCGTCAATGTGTCGTTAAGCAGTTCCAACCGTCTGGGAGAATTAGCCAGAGGGAACTACAAACTGCCCACAGATTGTTTGAGCGGGAGGCAACGGTTTTAGAGAAATTGGGCAGGCGTCACCCCCAAATCCCCGATTTGTATGCCTACTTTCCGTTGACGGTGCCGAGTCGGAAACCGGGTAAACAAGACCAGTTTTTCTATCTGGTACAGGAATATATTGATGGACAAAACTTGGAGGAAGAACTCAACACCTTAGGAGCATTCTCTGAAGCCAAAGCCATAGAAGTGTTAACAGAAATTCTCAAAGTCCTCCAATTTGTCCATGACAATGGCTCCATTCATCGCGATATCAAGCCTTCCAATATTATGCGCGATCGCAATGGGCTTCTCTATCTATTAGACTTTGGTGCAGTTAAGCAACAGGTAAACCCAGGAACAACAGCGGCGAGGTCTACTGGTATTTATTCCATCGGATTTGCACCACCGGAGCAAATGACCGGTTCTCAAATTTACCCTTCAACGGATTTGTATGCTCTGGCAGTGACTGTGATGGTTTTGATGACTGGCAGAGAACCTAATGAACTCTACGAACCTGTTACCCATGAATGGAACTGGAGAAGTTATATCCAAATCAGCAATGAACTTGAGAGTATTTTCAATCGACTACTTATGCCAATGCCCAATCAACGCTTTCAGTCTGCTCAGGAGGTTCTTGATGCCATAAATAGTTTAAACATTGCTCAGACAACCCCTCAACCCCGTCACGGATCAGTTCTACCAGTATCCCCACCCTCCCGGCCCCACACCAGGCAACCACAAACCCACTCACCCCTATCCAAACCCCTTAGAGCAAAATTCTCTCTACTTGAGGTACTAGGGGCGGCTGCTTTTACTGGATTTGAGGGAGCTTTATTATTCCTTGCGGCAACTGCTTTTGCTACGCTGGTCTCCTCCAACCCACTCGGTATGCTTTTATGGGGAATGAGTTTGGGAGGGCTAATTTATGCTCAATATCGCAGGTTTATTGAAAAAATTGACCTAGTGATTATAGGAGGCATCAGCTTGGCACTGTTGATACTTTTCCCGGTGTTGCGAGTCCAGCAGTCAATCCAGTTAGTTATCATAATATCAGTTCTAGCAGCAGCAGCAGCGATCGCTCTGACGGCACTTTTCCGGCTGGTATATCAACTGTTATCTCGAATACTATAGCAGGGGCGTTGCTGATTAATGGAATGATGCAGGGTAACTGACAACGGAACTTATGTCCGATGAAAAACGAAACGAGTGTTCTTTTGCTATCGATGGTGATTACGGTAGCTATGGTGTTGGGAGGCTTATGGTGGCTTCAGAAAAGTCAGATAATCACACTGCCATTTCCGGAGGAAACGGAGGAAGATGAACCTAGGGCTAAGGTAACTCCAAAAACTACAAACATTAAGCCTGAGATAATCATCGCAGAGCACCTTAGTGCCGGAGATAGAACCTTAATATCAACAGAGGTAACACCAGCCAAACAGGCAGCAGTCAAAGCATTTGCTTCTGGGAATTATGGTAAAGCGGCTTCCTTACTGGAGGCATCGCTCAAAGCTAAGAAAAACGATCCAGAAGCTGTGATTTACCTCAATAATGCTCGGATCGGTACATCTAAGTCTTATACAATTGCGATCTCAATACCTATTGGTGTAGAGGTAAATGCAGCCAAAGAAATGTTACGGGGTGTTGCCCAAGCCCAACAGGAAATCAATGCTACGGGTGGTATTAATAATGTACCCTTAAAGGTGCTAATTGCTAATGATGACAATGATACCAAGGTTGCTAAAAAAATAGCTAAAGCTTTTGTGGATAATCCAGATGTTTTGGGGGTTATTGGTCATTTTAGCAGTGAGGTCACCCTGGCAGCCGCAGAGGTTTATCAAGAGAATCAGTTGGTGGTGATTTCTCCGACTAGTACCTCAGTAACTATTTCAAGACTGGGTAATTATGTCTTTAGGACTATCCCTAGCGATCGCTTTTTTGGTAGCGCCCTGTCTCGCTACATGCTCAATCAATTAAATGTACGCAAAGCAGCTGTCTTTTTTAATTCCCAGAGCAACTACAGCCAATCTCTTGCCGATGCATTTACCACTGCCTTGTTTGCTGATGGTGGCGAGGTAGTGGCAGAGTTTGACTTTGCTAAACCTAACTTTAATGCTGGTGTTGATGTCAAACAGGCGATCGACAACGGTGCAGAAGTGTTGATCTTAGCTCCCAATTCCGCCACCCTTAACCAAGCGTTACTAGTCGTGCAGGTCAATGATGGACGTTTACCCATGCTAGCAGGGGATAGTCTTTACAAACCCAAGACCTTGCAAATCGGTGCTAAGGATGCGCGTCGTATGGTGTTGGCAGTCCCCTGGCATATTTTGGGCGCTCCAAATTCCCCCTTTCCCCAAGCCGCCACGAAATTATGGGGTTCAGATGTGAACTGGCGCACTGCCTTAACTTACGATGCTACTCAAGCTTTAATCGCAGCCCTCAAACAGCAGCCAAGCCGTTCCGGTGTACAAAAAGCCCTATCCGGATCAGGTTTTCAGCCCCAAGGAGTATCCAGCAAAATTCGGTTTTTACCATCAGGCGATCGCAACCAGGCTGTCCAGCTTGTCAAGATTGAAGCAGGTAATCGTTCCAGCTTTGGTTATGACTTTGTGCCGATTCCTAGCAAGTAGAAACCGGGCAATATAGAAATAAGAGCGTTGCCCAATTTTGGAATAACTGATCAATATTTTTGCCATTTTGTCACCTGATCAGTGGTCAAATCTTGTACCATAAGTTATTTAGCTAAGTTATTTAGCTAAGTTATTTAGCTAAGTTATTTCCCTAATCAGGAGTATCCAACAAGGGCTTTTGTTAACTAGTTGTATTTAATTGTATTCAGTTGTATTCAGTTGTATTCAGTTGTATTCTACAGGGTCACTATGTGAACCACCGTTGATGGTTTTTCGTTGACCTTCAATTGTCAACGGTTAACCATCAACCATTCCACTCATCAATTACCTTGAAAGATTACAAAACAAATTAGTATTAAGCATTAGTCCGGGTAATCAACAGGGTTTGCCTGTATAAAAATTAGCACTAGCGTATGTATCAGAACAACGAAACTAAGCTTCTTGGGCTATCATTGATGATCTCCTTAGCTTTGGTATCTGGGTGTCTGTGGTGGTTTAAAGTGACCACATCTCC
Organism: Moorena sp. SIO4A5; assembly: GCF_010672005.1. Lineage (NCBI taxonomy): Bacteria > Bacillati > Cyanobacteriota > Cyanophyceae > Coleofasciculales > Coleofasciculaceae > Moorena > Moorena sp. SIO4A5. The sequence goes on from NZ_JAAHHZ010000002.1 coordinate 4,093, forward strand.
CTTATCTATGCTGGTATCGAAAAATACATCTTCAGAGAAAGCAAGCATACCAAATTACCTTAGTAGGGGAGACCATATTTTATTTTCTGATTCAACAACACTGGAAAAACAGCTAGGAGTAGAAGCGGTTACTGCTGTTAATTACGACGAGGCAGTGGTTAAATTCACCGAATCCTTAGACCTCCACGCTGATGATCCAGAAGCTCTCATCTACCTTAATAACGCTCGTATTAGGGACAAACCCTCTCACACCATTGCTGCTGTTGTGTCCATTAGTGATGACTTAAATACTGCCAAAGATATACTTCGGGGTGTGGCTCAAGCTCAACAGGAAATCAATCAAGCTGGTGGAATTAAAGGTATTCCTCTCAAAGTACTGATCGCTAATGATGATAATAATCCAAAGGTGGCAAAAAAATTAGCATCAAAGTTGGTGAGTAATCCAGAGATTTTGGCAGTTGTTGGTAATTTCACAAGTAAGGTGACCCAAGCGACAGCAGATAGTTATGAATCCGGTAAATTGGTAACAATTTCTCCCATTAGTACCTCAGTAAAGTTATCAGGAATTAGCGACTTTGTTTTTCGTACTGTCCCGAATGATTTCCTGGCAGGTAGAGCATTAGCTAAACACATGGTGCAAGACCTCAAGCAGCATAATGTTGCTGTTTTCTACAATTCTCAAAGTGAGTCTAGTCAGTCTCTTAAGTCAGAGTTTGTAACCGCTGTCTTCTTGGAAGGAGGACGAGTAGTTAGTGAGTTTGACGTGTCTGAGAAAAATTTTAGTGCTGCTAAAAGCTTTAAACAAGCGATTAATCGTGGTGCTCAAGCGTTGATGTTAGGTGCTGATTCTAGCAGCCTTGATCAGGTACTAAATGTGGTTCAGCTCAATAGCAAACACCGCAATAGTTTGGGTCAACAATTAGTTATTTTGGCGGGAAATCAAGTTTACAGTACCAAGACATTGACAGTAGCAGGTAAAGATGCTGAAGGTATGGTAGTAGCATTACCCTGGCATCCCCTAGCCAAGCCTGGTTCTGAATTTCCCAAAACCGCTTATCAGCTTTGGGGTATTGATGTTAACTGGCGCACAGCCATGGCTTATGATGCTGTGCAAGCCTTAAGTGCTGGGATTAGACGTAATCCTACTCGCACCGGAGTTCAACAAGAACTTTCAGCACCGAACTTCTTTGCTAGAGGTGCTGCTGCTCCGATTCGTTTTTTTCCATCAGGCGATCGCTATCAACCGGTCAAATTGGTGACAATTGAACCAAGTAATAGTTCTAGCTTGGAGTATGAATTTGTGCCAATTCCTTAACCCTGATACCAATTTTATTTATGCCTGCTAGGGATGATGATGGGGAGATGGGGAGATGGGGAGATGGGGAGATGGGGAGATGGGGAGATGGGGAGATGGGGAGATGGGGAGATGGGGGGATTATTAATCTGTAGGAATATTTTTTATAATTGGTAAGCTGATGTGTATTGAAATTGGTTATTTCCCGTTCCCTGTTCCCAGCTCCCCTGTGTGGAACGGGCATCTTGTGTGGAACGGGCATCTTGGTGGAACGGGCATCTTGCCCGTTTCAATTTATTGTTTATCTCAACTCCCCAATCTCATACTTAAATCCAACCAACTAGAGCGAGTAATGGGAGCACTGCTGGAGATGTAATCTACTCCTGTTTCGGCCACTGCACGAATCGTCTTTAAGGTCACATTACCCGATGCCTCAATTTTAATGTTGTTGTTGCTTACACGAATTAGCTTAACTGCTACCTCCATCTGCTCAACTGGCATATTATCCAACATGATAAGATCAGCATTGTGGGCGATCGCCTCTTCTACTTCCGCGAGAGTTGTTGTCTCTACTTCTATGGTCATAGGATAGGGAATAGTATTACGAATTCGAGCGATCGCTTCCCCAATTCCCCCAGCGGCTTGAATATGATTATCCTTAATCATCACCGCATCATCCAACCCCATGCGATGGTTAATGGCTCCTCCCACTTGAGTTGCATATTTTTGCAATAGTCTTAAGCCTGGAGTAGTTTTGCGAGTATCCACCAACTGAGTAGGCAAATCAGCAATTTTTTCGGCATACTGACGGGTTAGGGTAGCAATGCCACTCAGACTCATAGTTAGATTTAAAGCTACCCTCTCTCCCATCAACAAAGCATCAAAAGGTCCGTGAAAACGAGCGATGGCTTGGCTTGGCTGACAACTTTCTCCTTCTGCTACTAGCGGGATAAAGCTGACCTTTTCATTTAATAAATAGAACACCCGCGCTGCTATTGGCAATCCCGTGATTACACCTGCTTCCTTAGCGATCCATTGTCCGTTTCCAGAACTAGCTTCTTGAGTGAACAAACCTTGGGTGGTGCGATCGCCTCTACCAATATCTTCTTTGAGCCATTGATGCAGTAGAGGGTCTAACACTATTGGGGGAGGTAATATCGCCATAAGTCTTACCAAAAAACCTGGTTATTTTTTTTAGTTTTTAGTTTAACGAGTTATTATCTCAAGTTATCCAATAAATCATTTAATTTAATGTTTTATTAACTTCATCCTTGTTTTTTAAAATTTTTTCTACCCAAATTGTATCAGCTTTTGATAAACCAGGAATATTTTTTTGTTTGTAGTCAATCATTAAATCATAGCGCCCTTGGTCATAAACTTGATGTAAAATCATTTGTAAATCTAGAAGCATTTCTGGATCTTCTGGACATAAAGGTAAAGGAAAAACAGGAATCACATCTTGAAGGTTAAAAGCATATAGATAGGCTTGAGGCCGTTGATGACTAGGACTAACTAAAATGTGATAGTCACGCTCGATATTCTGATTTAAATTAATCAGTGAATTACCTTGACGTAGTAAATCTATTTCTACGAAATTTGTTTTACTATTTAAAATAAGCTGACGTTTGTTTTCATATTTTTTCCGACCTTCTCCTACATTTTTATTGATAGGAGAAATAATTTCAATAGCCGTAACCACTTTTCCGGTACCAACTCTCCTAACTTCTAGATATCCTTGCTTAATAGTTTCTGTCAGAGCAAGTTCTATCGTTAAAGGTTCGGTAGAAGGAACTGCAACAGCTACATTAGACTCGGGATATCTGATCGTATTTTCAGAGCTTTTAGCAATGACATTATCAGGAATACCAATAAGCGTGGACTTTTCTCCACTAGTTTCGTAGATTCGCACTTCTACCGCAACTACATATTTAGGGGCTAACTGTTGGTTTAATAAGCGAGCAATTTCCGTAATTAGCCAATGATGTACGCTTGACCAATAGGCTGAATCTTCTAAATAGGGATTCATTCCAGGGAATGGTGAGGGCATGGTTATTTATACTTAAACTTACGGGGTAACATAGAAGCTAAAAGGAAGAAGATAAAAAGACATGAAGGCTGTTAAAAAAAGGTTAGTTTTACTTAGTTTTGAACTTGGGATTGGTCACATCAAAATTGTAGAAGCAATGAACGCTCCACGCTCTGCCATAGTGTATAAACCAACGTGATGAGCAATTTTCTGGGGATGAATTGCCGTCTTTGGCAAACCCTGCTGGGCTGCCATCTCTGCCGAGAGGTCGAAGGTGGAACAGCCTTCGGTATAAACGGTAATGTCTTTTAACGTTGGTACCATATCATGATTGCGTGCTGATAGCATAGTAACCACGAAGTCCATGACGCAAATATCGGTACAGATTCCTACGACTACTAAGGCTTCCAGTTTGTGCTGGTTTATCCAGCTAATTAAACTATTGTTGCCAGTATCTACATCAATGGAACCGATAAAACCATTGATGCAGTCTTTTTGAATTAAAGTAGCGTGGGGATGAGTTTCTAGCCATTCCAGTTCAGGAACGAGCTTTTCTTCCCCAGACCCTTTTTCACAATGAGGAGGATAGGGAGGTTCTGGTTTGCCTGGTTCGTGGGTATCTAGAAAAGCTAAGACTGGCCAACCTTTGGCGGTGAAAGCTTTTGCTAGGCGATCGCTTTCTGATACCATGGTGGCTATTTGCTGATTTGGTTCTGTTGGAGCCAAAGGACCAAAACCAACAGTGCAAAAGCCATTGAGCACATCCACAACGATCAAACCGGTGGGACGATCGCCAATAGTATAGGGCTGAGGGTCAATGGGTAAGGCGGCTTCAATTGCTGCTAAGGTGGCATCGGGAGTAGTTAAAGAAGTTACCATCAAAACCTCCTGGTTATTCTTGGTATCGACAATTTAAAAAGCTAAGTTATGATTTCTTACCCTACCGCGAATTCAGTAAATTTCCTAAGGTAAGGGGCATGATAGGCCAGAACAATATCTTGGTGAGGGACACCGCGTTCAACTAAGACGTTGGCAATCCCAACTTCTGTACCATCATTTTGAATCCAAATCTTATTATCTTTAAGGTCAATGTGAATTGTGGAACCATAAATACGGCGACGATTACTCCATCCGGCATGGACAAGCTGGTAGCGGTCTCTTTCGGTATCAAAGATTAATTCCACTTCTACCTCACCATAAGCGGGTTTGTGGCTGCTGTATTCGGTTAGAATCTCTTTGACGAATTGCCGATATTGCTCTAGTTTTGCCATTGAACAATTTCCTCCTTAGTTGGCTCGAATACAATCAATTTTAGTTGATACTCTTGGGTAATAAGTTGAACGAAGCGACGGGCAAAGAAGGTCTCGTAAATTTCAAGAGGAATAGCTAAATACAAGAATCTATCTGGTTCTTCTGCTTTGAGGGCAAAGCGATAATTAAGGAATTGTCCCAAAACCGTATGGAATTCAGAAATTGCCGAAGGCTTGAGAAAGGTTTTAATTTCAACAGCTATTTTTGCTTCATCTTTTTCGGCTGCAATGAGTCTTTCGGCACCCAAATCGATGTAAATTTCAACTTCAGCAAAATTGATGTAGAGAGGATCGTGAGTAATACACCAGCCGTCCTTCTGTAAAGCTGATTTTACGGCTTCATGGAAGGTATCTCTGGCTGCCATTGTTGACCTCTACTTTAAAGTTGTGGGAATTAGCGATCACTCTAAATTATATCAATTAGATAGAGCCTCTTCTTGACTTATTACTTATTACAGGGTGACTTTAGGCAACTGCAAACCCTGTGTGCTTCCTGACTCCTGGTGATTTGAAGCCTAGAACAATACGCTCTTTAGGAATGCCTGCTTGTAGGAGTTCCCCAGCGATGCCATCCTCTGTCCCATCCCGATGAATCCAGATTTTGCCATCGATAATTTCCACATGAATGATACAGCCGTGAACTTGACGTACTCCCTCCCAACCAACTATCATTAATAGGTAGCGATCGCGATTAGAATCAAACACGCTATTTCGTTCAATTTCTCCATAAGAATAAGGAATTTGTGCGTAGTCAGAGATAATTTTTTGAATAATCTGCCGGTATCGCTCTAAAGTGTCCATCTAATAATATCCTCCGCTTCAGAATCAAAAACCAAAAGACGAACTCGATTGTTTTTTATCAACAGCTCACCAATAGGTTCTTCAAACAATCCACTGGCAACCTCTTGGGATACGGCTAAATAAAGCTCTCGGTCCGGTTCAACTTCGGCGAGAACGTCATGATATACAATATACTGACCAATTGCTTTCTCAAGATCGTTCATTTCCGATAGACCCAGAAAACTTTTAATTTCAACAGCGATTTTGCGTTCGGCTCTCTCGGCTGCTAAGAGTTGCTCTGCTCCCAAGTCAACATACATATCCTTCTTACCCCATTTTAAACTGAGGGGATCGTCGGTAATTGTCCAACCATCTTTAATGAGAGCATTTTTGACACACTCGTGGTAAATGTCTTTAGCTGGCATATCTCCTTAAACACCTCATCCACCTTCATATTACAGTGCGATCGCGTAGCGTAGCCCTTCGGGCTAATCGCCTTTGGCGCGCTCTGAAGAGCGATCGCTAATAGTATTGGGATTAGGGTCAATAGGATTTTATTTTTTGGATCGATTAACCAAGCTACAGCGGTTTTCAATTCGGTGAGGTACAAACTTCTGGGTTTTAGGGAGCAGGGAGCAGGGAGCAGGGAGCAGGGATGTATTCGGGGGCATCTCACTTTTGCAAAAATACGACCATTGAAGGCTAAAACACAACTCCTGTTCCCTGAGTTATAGATTTACAACTTTGAGATTCACCCTCTGTATTCTGGCATCAGCTTGATTTTTGAAAGTAAACGGCTCTGGAATTATGACTTAGATACTGTAAACTTTAAAGCTGCATAATCTCCATCTCTATTCAATCAGCGTTAAATTATCAATTAAGATTTCGCATTGATTTAAAGCCTACTGGCTGGTTATTTTGTTACTAATTTTCCAAGTCCAACAACGTTACTCTCACTTTAACAAATACTTTTTTGCTTCATCAAAACTTTACGAAAGTTATCCTGATATTTGACTGTGTATTGTGAAAAAGTAACTAAGTAAACATATTAAATTAAATCTGAGAGATATTTTAAATGCCAGTACCACAAGACTTACAAAATTATTTAACAGAGATTCAAGATTTCTTGGAATCACAGAAAAATAGATTAGAGGAAAAATACAAAAAAAAGAAAGGAAAGTCACCAACAAAAGATACATTCAAGGAATTAACTCAAGCTATCAACTGTGTCAACAATCTAAAAGAAATCCAAAACCAGATTTATAAATATTTGAATGATCTAGAAAGTTAGTTATTGTCCCTTTACCGAACTTGCTATGTAAAACTTTTATAAACTAATCATAATTAGTGGGCAATAAGTGTGTTTTTAGGCATACTAGATTCGGTATATATGTTAGTATTATTATACAGTATTAATTATTACATTAATTAATACTGTAATAACTTATTTCAATATTAGTCAGCAAAAGATACTGCTATTATTTTCTTATAATAGGGATCAATAAATCTATACAATTTTGAAGTTCCTTATAAGCAGAATGGCTTATTTGACCGCCAATGAGTCTGTCCTTAATATATATGAGTACATCCACATATTCTTTACTACATACACTCTTTGTATCTTCCCTAAAAGAACGATCAGATTCAATACCCCTTCCTGATTCTAGCATTATAGTTAAACGTTTTAAATACTGTTCTGTACTCTTTTTAACTTCCTTTTTAACTTCCTCATCTGTACTATTTTTAACTTCCTCAGGAGGTGCATCTGTTCTCTTATCCAAGATATATTCTGCTACTGAAGTTACTAAATAATCACATTGTCTGTCTAGCCAATCCGCTGCTTCAAAACGAAACTTCTGGCTATCAACTAAGCCCACTTTAATTTCCATTTCCAGATATTCTTGCATCTTTTTTACCTCTTCACTTAAAGCATCATCCTTATCCCGGACTCGATTTTCTATATATTTCAGTAATAGTTTAAGCTTTTCTAAGATAGTAGTTCCTTTGTCTATATCTGCAAAGTTTATAGCATAAAAACTCTCCATTCTTTTGATTCTGTTTTTGAGATGTTTTATATCAAATTCTTTTTGTTTTAATACCAGTTCAAGAGCTCTTTTTTCTGCTTCATAAGATTTTTTTACACTATCCAAATTTCTATCAAATCCTTTTGTGTACTGGTCAAGACGAGCCTTATACACATCTGATTGGTTTTTCCATGCCGCAATAAGTCCAGTAAACACACCCATCAAAGCAGTCACAGCAGGAACAATAGCACTATATTGCGTAGACTGTGTAGCTTGTGATGCAACTGCCTGCGGAGTTTGAGTAGACTGACCTAGAAATAAAGTAAATAAATTAATATATTCGCCCATAAAACTTTCATTAGAATAAAATTTATCTCTCTTCTGTCACTGTCGGAACTAGCGATCGCCACAACCATTATGGTAACAAGGATTCAGTGATTTGAGCCTAGTTTTGATTTATTATTAGGAAATAATGTTGCGTTCGCGTAGGGTCACCTACGGTCAATCCCTTGTTGTGTAAGAGTTACAGAACCAAAGAAATTGCCAGGGTTATACCCAGTTTGACAGAAGAGGGATAGGTTTGCACTGTTATCAGTGCTTTTTAATAAGTGCTATTTATACCGCTATTTCCTTGGATTCTAACATTAGAGAAAGTTGTGCAGATTTCCACCAACGCTCCCCCTGTACTAAGGTATGAACTTGCCAACTGGGTGAAGTTTGGGGATAATCCCTGCGGTAATGTCCGCCCCGACTTTCAGTACGCAATGCTGCACTTTTGAGAATTAAATGGGCGATATCCAGGAGATTGAATGTTTCTGCAGCCGTTCGCAATTGCTGCTCCGCTAATGGTGACTCAAATTTAACGGTTTGGTTGGGCAGTAAATCAAGCAGGTATTGACTCACTTCTAAGCCAGCCAATTCAGAGCGCCAAGAATTAACTTGGGCAAGGGCTGACTCTAAAACTTCCTGGGAGCGACAAATTCCTGCACTTTGCCACATCAGGGAGGGCAAACTTTGCCTTACTGAGGCTATCTTCTCGATGTCCCTTTCCCAGTCACCTTTCTCTTTTATAAAGGGTAGGGATTCCGCCAGAACTGGATTAGGAGCTGTTTGAATCTCAGCTAATTGAGCCGCAAAAACCAAGCATTCCAATAAGGAATTACTCGCTAAGCGATTGGCACCATGAACCCCTGTACTAGCCGTTTCGCCAATGGCATATAGCCCTGGAATTGAAGTGCAACTGGTCAGATCGCAAGCCACTCCTCCCATCCAGTAATGGGCAGCAGGTGCAACGGGAATGGGCTGCTTTAAGATATCAATGCCCCAATGTTGACATACGTTAATAATATTGGGGAAACGATAGCGAATTCGCTCTGGCTCAATGGGTTGCAAGTCTAAATAAACATGGGCGTGGCTAGGATCGCCGGAGGTTTTTTCTAAGTGACTAAAAATTGCCCGACTTACCACATCTCTAGGAGCCAACTCCCCGGCTGGGTGGTAATTAAAAGCAAAGCGATCGCCTTTGTGATCTACTAAATGTGCCCCCTCTCCCCGGACAGCTTCTGTAATCAAAAAGCGAGGTGCCCCTGGTTTGGTTAAAGCTGTGGGATGAAATTGGAAAAACTCCAAATCTCTGACAATTGCGCCAGCCCGCCAAGCCAGTGCTACTCCATCTCCTGTACTTACGGCTGGGTTAGTGGTCTGGGCAAAAACTTGACCGCCACCACCTGTGGCTAGGATTACCGCAGAGGCTTTTAGCCAAGATATCTGACCTTGATAGAGGAGGCTAATCCCCTGACAATGACCAGTTGCTGGATTGAGCCATAAACTCAAAGCCACTGCGTGAGAAAGCACCTTAATATTGGGACGCTCTAAAACTTTGGCAGTGAGCGTATCTACAATTGCTCGACCTGTGGTGTCTGCCGAATGGAGGACGCGGGGACGAGAGTGAGCTGCTTCTAGGGTCATGGCTAGCTTTTTGCCTTTGCGGTCAAAGGCTACCCCCATCTTGACTAGAGAGTCAATGGCAGCAGAGGCATTTTCTACCAGAAACGTTACCGCCTCGCGATCGCAAAGACCAACACCCGCTCGCAGGGTATCCTCTAGGTGAAGCTCTGGGGAATCTGATGGGTCAATCGCCGCCGCAATCCCTCCTTGGGCCCAGTTGCTAGAGCCTGTTTTCAGAGTGTCTTTGGTAATTAAACCTACCTGCAAATGAGCAGGTAGACAAAGGGCTGCATATAGCCCAGCCGCACCACTGCCCACCACTATGATGTCAAATTGGGAGGGAGTGTTGGCAGATGGGAAAGACTCGTCAGGGGATGATTTAAACTCTTGCACGATAGGTCATATTTCACTAATCTGTGATTAATTCCTAAGCAGTTCTTAGTTTTAACAACACAAATTGCTTATAAACGCTCCAATATAACTTATAAAGGATATTTTTGTCAAGTAATTGTGTCAAGCTGCTCAGGGGCAGTACAGCACTACACTGATAACTCCAACATCCGTTGAATTGGTCGCAAGGCGGCTACTCGGATGTCCTCGGGCATAGTAATTTCTGGTGTTTTCTGCTTCATGGCTAGATACAGCTTCTCCAAAGTATTGAGCCGCATGTGAGGGCATTCGTTACAGGCACAATTGCTATCCATACCTGGAGCAGGGATGAAATTTTTCTGGGGTGCCCTCTTTTGCATTTGGTGAATAATTCCTGGCTCAGTAGCCACGATAAATTCTTCCGTTGAACTTTGCTGGATATACTTTAATAAACCTGTTGTGGAACCAATGTAACTGGCATGACGCAATAGAGGGGGTTCGCATTCTGGATGGGCAATAAACTCCGCTTCAGGATGCTGTATTGTGAGTTCCACGATCTTTTTCTCAGAAAAGGTTTCATGGACAATACAACTCCCCTCCCACAGGACTAACTCCCGTCCGGTTTGCTCCATGACATAGCGACCTAAGTTCTTATCTGGAGCAAAAATAATCGGCTGGTCTTCCGGAATTTGGTTGACGATCTTAACTGAGTTAGAACTGGTGCAAATGATATCGCTCATCGCCTTAATTTCAGCGGAGCAATTAATGTAAGATACCACTAGATGGTCAGGATGGTCTGCTTTGAAGGCGGCAAATTCTTGGGGAGGGCAACTGTCAGCTAGGGAGCAACCTGCGTTTAAATCGGGGAGTAGTACCAATTTATTGGGGTTAAGGATTTTGGCAGTTTCTGCCATAAAGTGAACCCCAGCAAAGACGATAACATCTGCATCTGTAGCCGCCGCTTGTTGAGAAAGACCTAGAGAATCGCCGAGATAGTCAGCAATATCTTGAATATCTGGCTCTTGGTAATAGTGAGCCAGAATAACTGCGTTTAATTCTTGTTTAAGGTCTTCAATCGCTTCAAAAAGGTCTTTGGGCGGATACTCCAACTCTAGGGTTGGTTTTGGGAGTACATTTGTAAACATCGTATTCTTTCCCTATTTATGACTATTTTAGTGCTTTTTGAAAATTTTATTTCTTTAATAATTATTAAATCTTCGGTAGCCCACTGGGTGTTGTACTACTAAACTTTACTTAAGTTATGCTATTTTAATCCTGTCCTCGACTAGGCTGACCTCATGGGATCGCCAAATCAAATGATCTAGGGCGGTTTGCATAACTATCAGGTACACAGGATTGTTTTCCCACTTCCCTGCTCCCTGCTCCCTGCTCCCTGCTCCCTGCTCCCTGCTCCCTGCTCCCTGCTCCCTGCTCCCTAAAAACCTAGAACTTTGTACCTAACTGAATTTAAAACCGCTGTATGTGCATAACTTCAGCAGCCAGCTCGATTAGGTTTGGGTGCATCTCAATGATGGAAATTAGGCAAAACTGAGATGCACCCGATTAGATTTAACTATTATTATCTCCTATATGTTTTGTCCGAATTGGTTGTTCGTTAATTTTCAATTACCAATTTACCCACCTAATTTAAACCTTATTTCCTTAACCCCTCACCAATAGTATGACCCTTGGATTTGAAAACACTCTTCATTAACACCTCATGCACCAACACGGCTACAATAAAGCCTGGACAAACTTCGGATAGGATGTTATTAAATCCTAAAACTCGCCAGAGGATAGCAGTACTCAATCCCGCCAACATCATAGAGTTCAAGGCTAAATAATGAGTGCGCCTTTTCAATAAGATAATCAGCATGGCTGGACCGAGGGAACTGGCCACAGATCCACTAGCAAAAAGAACCAACGAAAACACTGTGGAGGAAATAGAAATCGCCGCAATTACAGCGAGTATTCCCACCACTAAGGTCATGAATTGCTCGTATTTCACGCCATATTTCCGGGACATCCTCCGATGCAAACCCGGGGAAATATCTCTAGCGATGGCACTGGAACAAACCAGAAGTTGGGAATCTGCTGTAGAGGCAATGATAGAAAAAACACCAGCCAACACAATACCGACTAAAAAGGGATTAAACTGTTGTGTAGCTTAGAAGGGCAAGGCTTGTCCTCCCGTTACGCAGTAGACTAGAATCGAAGCTGCTGCGATCAAAGCTCCAATCGTAGGGTCAACTCCAAAAAATACATCAAGGGTCTTGGCAGCTGCAGCAAATTGTGCGGCAGTATAGGCTCCAATAAATACAACAGTGATCACAGCAACAATCAAGGTGATTATTCGTCTGCCTTGAGGTTTTTTGACTGTAAAGCCTAGGAATTCCGGAATAGTTTGGGAGTTTTGCTCTCTGGACATCTGGTTAATTTTATCAGGAAAAAAAGTCCAAAAGGTTAAATCACCTAAAAACCAGGCAATTACCATCAGCAGAGCAGAAACTCCGATGGAGTAAGCCATTCCCACGGCTCCGATCATAATCCATCCACTGTTTCCCGTTGCGCCAGCACTCAGACCGACAAAGACTTTCCCAAAAGAGCGTGAGCCAAGTAAGTAGTCTGATTCTGTATTATCGGAAGATTTAGCAGCTAGAGCCCCAATCCACAAAAAAATTACTATAAACAGTCCAAAACTGAAAATTGTAATACCTGATTCCATTAGTTTTTATCTAAGGTTTTTTGAGGTTTAACTGCTCCGGTTGGCGAACTACCAAGCTATGAATACCATGTATGAATACCATGGAATCAAACTGATTCGAATTCTCCAGGGTGTCTGCCACAAATTTTTATTCGCTTTTGGTAATGGGTAATGGTCGTCCAATTAACGATTAGCCATGACGCCATAATCAGCTCTCTAATTTCTTTTATAGAAAGGGGATTAGAGAGCTTTAAAATTTTAAGGCGATACCGTTTCCTACAAGCTATTACACCGATCAGGAAAAAGTTTTTCCTATAGTATCATATTCGATTAAATACCGATAATTTCCGGGGGTTCCTTAATAATGGAATGATTTTAAGAGTGAGGTGGAATAGGCATCTTGGTGGAACTGGCATCTTGCCAGTTTCATGCTTATTTTGGGGCGGGCAGGATGCCCACTCTACTCCTATTCATTCAAAGACTGACGCAACGCCATAATTTCTGGGGGTTGCTTATACCAAGTTGTGTTCTTGCCATGTTAATCCCCTTGTTACTCGCCTTGGAATAATAAGATGATTGCAAAGCTTAGTGTTCAATGCTTAGTGTTCAGTGTTGTGCAGGAAGCGTAAAGTAAAACGTACTTCCGACTCCAGGCTCAGACTCTACCCCAATCTGTCCCCCGTGATTTTCCACAATCTTCTTGCAGGTGGCTAGACCAATACCAGTGCCAGGATAGTCTTTATTGCTGTGCAGACGCTTAAATATTTCAAAGATATGCGATCGCTGATCGGGTTCCATGCCAATGCCATTGTCATGCACCCCAAACAGCCAGTAGTTACCACCATGCTCCAAACTATTCCGCCCATTCTCCTGAAACCCAGTTGCATTGATACTAGAAACTCTTCCTACCTCTGGCAATATCCCATGCTCACTGTCCCTGGATTCGAGCATCCCCCTGTCTTCCCCACCACAAACATCACTGTTGTCTACGGGCTTTACTGAAACCTTGACTTGGGGGGATTTCCCTGGTGCTTGAAATTTAATGGCATTGCTGATCAGATTTTGAAGACTGTGGGTGCATTAATCAAGCCAATCCTATTCTTGATCCCAATTGAACGCACTATTTGGTCTGTACCACCGGTATTTAGATTGTGGCAGCTAGCACAGGAGATAGTGTTATCCTGTGACAGTTGGGGGTCATGAAAAAGCGTCTTGCCCAGTTTTACCTTTTCTTTGTTTAGTTCTAATTTGAGTGGTATTGGCTGAATTTGTTTATCAAATAAAATACTATATTCAGAGTATTTTTGCATATATTTGTTTGATTAATCTGGTAGGTTATGATGGTGAAGCTTGGAAATTATAACTATTAAGAAAAGCAATAAATTTTTTTAAAAATAACTAGTAAATTAATTTTAAATTGTTGTTATATTACAGTTTACAATTGTCCATGGATTACAATCGATTATGCCAATTTAAAAAACTATTGCTACACATTAATTTGCTTGTTCGCCGGATAGGGTCCCTTGTAGGGTAGGTTGTTCGCGTAGCGTGGCCGAAAGGCCAAGGTTCAGAAGATAACCCGAGCACCGGCTAACCGACTAACCGAATAACCTACACCTGTTCAGCATCTGTAGCTCGAATAAATTAAATTGGTATTAGTTAGTATGTATGCCCTATTTTAAGTTCATCAAATAACAGAACCACAACTCAACCGTAAGAACACTTATAATTCGTAAGTTTGAATTCATAATTACGGAAAAATTACCGATTATACCCAATGGGTTTGACTAATTATCATATCTCTTCTCGGGGAATTGGTACTTGGTAATTGGTACTTGGTAGTTGACGATTATCAATTACCGATTGCCCATTTCCAAAACAGGAACTATTTAGTAAGTGATTAACCGGACTTGATCTAACGACTAACCACTAACGACTAACCACTAAAAAAAAAATTACCCGGACTGACTATAATTTTCCTGGTAGAGATTAGGCGAGATCATATCAAAGCTATATCCGATTTTATTATGGAAACATCTGAATACACTCAGCTCAATCCATTTCTCCAGGCTCGTGAGTACTTTGAAGAAATTCTTAATTGGCTCTGTTCTGAGGAAGCGCACCGTCTCACCTATTACCAGATAGAAGAAAACCTCTGGATCAATGGTATGGAACTGTTGCGGCAACTGCTACAAGGTTATCTGGATTGGCGGGGAGACAATCAGCCAGAAGCACTGTACCCAAGAAGGCAGGGTAGGTACTCTACCCAGGTCAATCCCCAGCCTGGAAGTGATTGGGGTATTGTCCACAATAGGGATAATTTGTACTCCGATGCAAGAGGGGGAACAGAGGGCATCAGGGGAGAAAGGGGAGGTAAACAATGGTCATCTTATCCCACCAGTAGGCAACCCAGCCTAAGGACTATCTTCGGAACAGTGAGACTTAATCGTTTTAATGCTAGTTCCCAGAGAAACTCACCTCCGGATAATTCCCCACTCAAGGTTTACCCACACGGGTACTGTCAGGTGAGCGGTATTCCTTTAGCATCAGAGGTGGACACCAGTTGCTCCGACCCCACTATCCTAGCCCAACCCCAGGCCAAAGCTGCTGGAGTTTCTCAGGAACAACAGGAAGGATTTTGCATAAGAGATATGGGAACTTGGTTTAGACGCCAGTGGTGGCTTAAGCACAATAGTTATCAATCCCTATGGCAGCCAAGGCGTTCTGTTCCCCGGTTGTTAATTAGTGGCACCATTGCGCTAGTGGGAACAGCAGCTTTCACCAGTTATTGGGTGGTTCGGAGTCTGATTCTTGAGAGTCTGAAGGATAATGCTGAATTGAAGGTCAAGATGGCGGGACATCAAATTGATGAATGGTTGGCGGTTCTGATGGCGAAGGTGGAAACAATTGCGAATACTCCCCAAGTTCGGTCTTTGGACTGGGAGGTTGCCCGACCCTATCTGCAACTCGAGCAAGAACGATTGCCCGATTTTCATATGTTTGTCATGGCTAAGGGAAATGGCTCTTACTACACCACTCGTGCAGGTTTTATTGAGGGGAAGAATCTTAGCGATCGCACTCACTTTCAACGAGCCATGCAAGGAGAAACCTTTGTGGATAATCCGGTAGTCTCTCGTTCTACTGCTATTCGCCAAGTCAATATTGCAGCTCCTATCTGGTCAGTTCCCCCCAAAAATGACACGGAAATTATTCCAGAAAAACTGGCTTTGCCCAACCTAACCAACGAGAATGTGGAACTCGGGGATACTTACCAGCCAAAACCAGGAAAGTTGCCTGGTCTATTGTCTTTCCCCATAGGAGAATTTGCTGGACCGGTTTCCTTAGACCGAGTGTCAGAGGTAATTACCAATACTACTTTGGGAGAAGGGAGTTATGCCTTTGCTTTGGACTCGAAAGGAGTACCCATTGCCCATCAAGATCCAAAGGTAATTCAATTTGGTAGGAGTTTTTTAGACTCCCCTAACCCCAATCTAAAGCAAATTGCTCAAGAGATGATGGAGGCTAGGAAAATAGCCAACCCGCAAGAGTCGGTAAGGCTACTGGAACTGGATGGTCAGTGGGTGTATGTTGCCTATGCTCCTCTGCAAAAGGCTGATTGGTCTGTGGCTTTGGTGATTCCCCGGGCTAATGTGGAGCGACAACTCAATTCTCTCAATCTGTTGGCATCGGTGTTGGGAGTGATGCTGATCATCGCCATGGTTATTGCTTTACTACAGATTCAAACTTTCGAGCAGGCCAACGCCAGAGCTCAGCAGGAGGCGCTGCTGAATCGGCTTACTACTCGTATTCGTGAATCTCTGGATTTGGAAACAACTGTGCAAACTACTGTCAATGAAATTGCTACCCTCTTGCGTCTCGACCGAGTGACTTTTGGCTGGTATCACCAAGACCAACAATGCTTGGAAATTCTGTGTGAACATCGAAAAGCTGATTTACCGTCCCAAGTGGGATTAATACGTATCAAATCTTGTAATGATTTATGCGATCGCTTAAGCCAAGGACAGATGGTTCACTTCCATGATAGTGGTGATCAACTCATCTACTGCCAGACAGGGAACTATCTGGCGTTACCAGTCATGATTCGGGGGTTGCATCCTCCTGGCTATTTAATTTGTATGCGCCGCAAGCCTTGGAGCTGTAGTGATTTGGAATTGGAGCTATTACAAGCCGTGAGCAATCAGTTAGCGATCGCCATCAACCAGGCACATTTATACACCACTACTCAAGAACAGTACAGAATTGTCAGTGAACAAGCTCAGTGTCTCAAAACCACCACGACTCAATTACAGCATACTCTGGCTTACGTGGATGCGATGATTAGAAGCTTAGCAGATGGATTACTGGTAACAGATACCAAGGGCAAAATTACTCGCATCAATCCAGCTTTGGTGAGCTTGTTTGATTTGGGGGAAATCGAGTTAATCGGTCAAGGGTGTCAGGGAGTGTTGGGGAATGCGATCGCAAACCTAGTCACTCTTACCAAGACTAACCCTCAACAAGTCTTTACCGCTGAAGTAGAACTGACCAATCAACGGATTGGCAAAGCCGTAGCCACTGCTATTCTAAAAGATACTAAGGCGACAGATAACCCTGATAGTCAGGACGGCTTTATGGGTTCGGTCATTCTGATCCGAGATATTACCTTTGAAAAAGAAGTAGACCGGATGAAAACAGACTTTATTTCCACAGTTTCCCATGAATTGAGGACTCCTCTAACCTCAGTAATGGGTTTTGCCAAACTGATTCAGAAAAAACTGGAAAAAACCCTATTTCCCTTAATTCCTACCAATGACCACAAGATTCAGCGCACCCTGAAGCAAGTGTCAGAAAATGTTAACATCATTATCTCCGAAGGGGAGCGTCTCAAAGCTTTGATCAATGATGTCCTGGATCTGGCTAAGCTAGAAGCTGGTCGAGTAGAGTGGAAAATGCAACCCCTCTCAGTTGTAGATGTCCTAGAACGATCAATCATTGCTACGACTGCTCTGTTTGAACAGAATGATGTGGAATTAATTAAGAGTATAGACGAGGGCTTACCTCAGATAATTGGTGACCGAGACCGACTAATTCAGGTGGTGATTAATCTAATCTCTAATGCAGCTAAGTTTACAGATAAAGGGTTTGTCTACTGTAAAGTAATGCGAACTAGTTCAGAGATTACCGTTAGTATCATTGATAGCGGTATAGGCATTTCTGAAGCGGAGCAGGCCCTGATCTTTGAAAAATTCAAACAGGCGGGTAATACTCTAACTGACAAACCTCAAGGTACCGGGTTAGGACTCCCTATTTGTAAGGAAATTGTGGAACATCATGGAGGACAAATTTGGGTCGAAAGCGAACTGGGCAAAGGGAGTAACTTCTCCTTTAGGTTACCCATCCCGGTTGAGTCTGAACCTGGAGTAAAAACCATAGCTGCTGAAACCCTGCTCACTCAACTAAAGTCATCTATGACCACCTCAACAATTACCATAAATTCCAGGAATAAAACCATTTTGATTGTGGATGATGAAGCTCCGATTCGAGAACTACTCAAGCAGCATCTTAGAGCAGAAGGTTACAGAATTCAGGAAGCAAAAGATGGTTGGGACGCAATTGAACAGATCAAACAAGAACGTCCTGACCTAATTATCTTGGATGTAGTGATGCCCAGAATGAATGGGTTTGAGACAGCAGCGGTGGTTAAAAATGACTTGCACAGTATGGATATTCCGATTATCATTTTGTCCATCACTGAAGAGCAAAATGCTCTAGGAGTTGAGCGATGTTTGAGCAAACCGATTAATCTCGAAGAACTGCTCAAAGAGGTTGTTCGACTGACCTCTCAAGAAAAGCCGACTAAGCAAGTTTTGATAGTGGAGGAAAATCTCCCTCAAGCTGAAATGATTACTCAGGCATTACGGAAAAGAGGAATCGGTATAATTTCTGCCAGCAATGGGCAAGATTGTATTTCTAAGGCAATTTCCTTAAAACCTGACATGATTCTGGTTAACTCAGGGATTGTGAAAGAACAATCGTTGGTTAAAAATGTGCGTTTTGAACATAAATTAGCCACGACATTTTTTATTTTATTATATTATTAATACTAAACTAATACATGCATGGCCGCTATTAAAATTAAAAAAATAATTGCAAAAAAAGACATCTCGTCACTGCTCAATAACCTGATAACTTCCCTGGGAGGAGATATTAGTATTCAAGACATTGATGAGCAACTGTTATTCGGAGATGAGCCTGATGATTCATCTGGAAAATACAAGATAGACCTGAAAGGAACTACTTTAGGGTGGGTTAGAGGAGGAGAGAATGCTCGTCCTATTGCCGCTCTAATCAATTATTTAGCCAATCAAGAACTAGAACGCCGATCAATTGCTATAGAAACCTTAGATAACTATCGAGAAATAAACTTACTCTACAATCTATCGGGGAAATTAACTGCCAACTTAATGCCTCAAGACGTTGCTCAAATTGTGATTAATCAAACTAGGGAATTAATTCCAGTAAATCGGGGATTTCTCTTTTTGCTAGACCAAGACCAATCCCAACTGGAAGTACTCGCTAGCTTTGAGCCAAAAATGGGGTATAGACCCCAGAAGCAATCGATAGCAGGTATTGTTCGCAGTGTGATTATGACTGGTGTAGGAGAAATCGTTAACGATGTCTCATCGGATCCCAGGTTTGTGCCATCTGATTATCCGATCAGTTCCCTAATGTGTGTCCCACTCAAGACCAAAGATCAGGTAATTGGTGTGATTCAGCTCAGTAGTGAACAACCTGTAGACTATACAGCCAGGGATTTGAAATTGATCAGTGCTTTAGCATCTCAAGCCACATCAGCCATATCTAATGCTATCCTCTATGAAAATATGCTTCGAGAGGAACGGGTGAGGAGTAATTTGAATCGATACTTTTAAGCCAACTTATAATATTACCACAAAGTATGGCATCTGTCAGTCTCAAAAAAATTATTTCTAAGCCAAAAGCGCTAGGGGTCATAAGTCAACTGATTGACGCCATAGACACCGCTGTCCAGATTGAGGATGTCCACGGAAAGTTGCTGTTGGATAATCCTAGGAAAATTCCGGTATTGGGACGTTGTAACTTAGCTAATAAATATCCCGTTGAAGCAAGAGGTCAGGTGATTGGCTGGGTCAAGGGTGATCAGAAAGCGATCGCAATTAAAGAACTCCTGAATTATTTGGCTAATCAAGAATTAGAAAAAAAAGATCTAGGCAGTGCTATCTTAGATCAATACCGAGAAATTAATTTACTCTATAGAGTTTCGGAACGGATTCCATCCTGTTTAGAGCTGTCCGCTATTGCTCAGCTTTTCCTGGATGAAGCGAGAAGACTGATTCCAGGAGATTGTGGTTCAGTCTTGTTAATTAATTACGAAACTGAGCAACTAGATATAATCTCAGCCTTTGGCAAACAGTATAATCCAACAGAATTTTTTCAGCTGAGCAATAGTAAGACCAAGAATGGGTTAGGAATTGGTAAGGCTGAGATTGTAAATCAGGTTCAAGATGATACCAGGTTTATTGCTACTGTGAAGTCCATCAACTCTCTGGTTTGTGCTCCTCTAAAAACCCAAAAGGGTCTGCTGGGGGTGATTAACTTTTGTAGTGAGAAACCGGTTAATTATACAGCTCAAGACTTGAAATTTTTAACGATTCTTGGAGCTCAAGCAGCAGGAGCTATTGAAAATGCCTTGCTCCATAGAAATAAACTACAGGAGGAGCGGATTAAAAGCCGACTGGAACGCTATATTCCTTCCCAACTTGTCCAAGCTATTATTGATGCCAAGGGCAATATCTCCCTGACTCCAGCCAAGAAGCCTATTACTATATTGTTCTCTGATATTCGGAATTTCACAACTCGGTGTGAAGAATTAGAAGCCCATAAAATTGTTGAATACCTGAACGAATATTTTACCTCCATGGTGGATGTCATCTTCAGCCATGAGGGAACAGTCAATAAATTTGTGGGGGATATGATTGTGGCTATGTTTGGTGCCCCCTCTAAGCTAGACGATAATCAGGGACAAGCGATCGCAGCTGCTATTGCTATGCAACATCAACTTAAAACTATGCCTACCCCCTGGATCCGGGAGAATTTTCTAACCGGTATTGGGATTAGTTCAGGAGAAGTCGTGGTGGGAAACATTGGTTCTCCTCAGCATATGGACTATACAGCCATTGGTGATGAAGTCAATATCGCTGCCAGATTACAAGCTATGGCCAACGGGGGTCAGATCCTCGTCAGTGGTAGTGTCTATGAAGCGACCAAGCACCAGTATACCTATCGGGAATTGGGTCAGGTTTCAATCAAAGGAAAACGGCAAACAGTAGATGTATTTGAGCTGATTAACTGATACGATGTTCAGCATTGAGTTTGGGATATCTAAATTACTCAAAGGGAACAGGAAACAGGGAACAGGGAACAGGGAATGACCAATTTAAAAGCAGATCAGTTTACCTAATATCTCCGATAGTTAATCATTTCGTATTTAGATAAATTGTTACTTGTTACTTGTTATAGCGCTACGCGCAAGTCAGAAGTCAGAAGTCAGAAGTCAGAAGTAAGCTATGACTAAGTTTCGGAGTTTAGGAATGTCCTAATCTTAATGCGTAGTGCTATATCAGTACTTAGGTAGTAAATATACTTCTAGGGGGTGTTATTAAGGGGCTGCATCTCACTGTTGCAATTAGGCAAAAATTATAATAATATTCCCACACTTCCCACACTTCCCACACTTCCCACACTTCCCACACTTCCCACACTTCCCACACTTCCCCTTCTGTTTTACAACTATGAGATGCACCCTCCGATATTCCTGCTCCTAGTTACTGCCTGGGACATTTTCTGTGTTCAAGTTCTGATTTTTTGCGATCTTTTCCAACAGACATCGGCAAAAATGATTGCTTAAACTATTCACATCTCCTGCCGTACTAGAAGCCTTATTGATGAATCTATTGAAACCTGAGAGCCTTCCCCCTGCTCTAAGTCAGGGTGTCATCTTCCAGAATCTGGTTGCTGAACAGAAGCTATTCTACCAGGGAAATTCCGCATCGTCTTTTTTTGTAGTGGAAACAGGGCGATTCAAACTTGTTCACTACACTGAATCAGGGAAAATGGTTACACTTCAGGTGGTTAGAGCCGGTGAAAGCTTAGCTGAAAGTGCTCTTTTCTCAACGGTCTATCCTTACACAGCAATTGCTAAGGTAGCTTCACGAGTAATTGTTTATCCCAAGCAACTTCTTTTGTCAAGCCTTTGCCTTTATCCTGAGTTGGCAGAGAATTTCATGACCATTTTGGTTAGACACATTCACTCCCTCAGAGTCCGTTTAGAGTGGCGAGAAATTCGGACTGCTCACGACCGGGTACTTCAATATCTACACTACTTAGCTCAGTTCCGTAATCAAACGGTTCTCAGCTTAGACCAACCCTTCAAAGAAATTGCTGCTGAGCTAGGTTTGACTCCCGAAACTGTATCACGAGCTTTGATGCAACTGGAGAAAGCAGGAGCAATTACTCGTAAGAGGCGTTTGATTACCTTAATTGAAAATTAAAAATTGAAAATTAAAAATTGAAAATGGTTAATTGTCAAGAGTCAATTAACCATTAAGCATTAACTATTGCCGTGAATATGAAGTGATTCACCGGACAAGCTATGACCTGTGTAAAACTTGATTTGAATCAAGTAAGTCTAATTTGTTTATAATTTTTATCCTTGAATAAGAATTTATAATCGCTCCGTATAACACTTGATTTTAATCAAGCAAGTCTAACTTTTTTATAATTTTTTATAATTTTTATTCAATTATAAAAAATTATAGTTGATATCAATTCCGGTTAAACACTCATCCAATCAGGTAGTATTTGAGACTGTTTACTCATAGTTAATTGTTGATGGTAACTTCCATTAATTCCCATTAATTCCCATGAACTACCATTAACAATTAACGATTTACCTGAATACAACGTGATTAACCGAGATCTTGCACCATTGTCATTAATCGTAGGGTGGGCAGTGCCTACCAACGCGCTTTGCAAGCTTCATTATCTGTCTGGTGCACTGCCCACCCTACATCAACTGTTAGAGAAAATTCAAGCTAAAACAAGGAGAGAATTAAATGGCAGCAACATTAAGTCCAGGTAGCACAGCTCCGCTATTTATAAGCGACTTTGAGGGTGCAATGTTTTTTGATAGCCCTCAAGAAGGTGGAGGTGTATTCGCCGTAGGACAAGAAGATCAAACTAACATTTTTATTTTTGGCGACGGTAATGATGTAGCAGCTGGCGGCGATGAAGTAGATATACTCATGGCTGGAGCAGGAGACGATAACATCATGGGTGCTGGAGGAACTGACTTTGTCTTCGGCGGTCTGGGAGATGATATTGTTCGAGGCGGCTTAGGAGATGATGTTGTTGTTGGCAATGAAGGATCCGATGTTCTGATCAGTGGCGGCGGCAGCGATATCTACGAGTTTTTCGCAGATCAGTTCTTAGAAGGAGACTTGGATATTATCCTCGACTTCGAGGTAGGAAGTGATGCGATCGTAGTTGTAGGCAGCACTGATGTAAGTTACGATGCCTTCACTGGCTTTTTATCGGTTGATGGATCGGAAGTTGCAGTGTTAAATAGGGGGTTAGATATAGACGTCTTTACCAGAACCAATTCCGCTGTAGTCTTCTAAAGTAGTGTTATAAAAAAGTTTTCCTCAGATGCAAGGGTTGTGTTTTAAACACTGAAAAGACTGTTGGCTTGATCAGGTTTTTATACAGGGTATTATTAGCTTCCGGCAACTAGAACAACTCCAGTATGTCCCCATTACCATTTGGTGTGGGGACTTTTTTGTCCTACTTTAGCTACAGCTACTCTCACATCCTGTCCGCTTGAATACTTATTTTTAATTAATTAATAAATGCGTAAATGCTCTAACTTAGCAGCAAAGCATCCGGAATAGCTAACTTGATCAAGTAAATTAATTGGTGTAGAAACAGGTAATGCTTTACCCAGCAGACTGCTCTATGACTAAAAAAATCTTGATCGTTGATGATGAACCTTATATGAGACTACTGATCGAGCAAACCCTGGAAGACCTGGAAGATGAAGGGGTAGAATTACTCACCGCTGAGGATGGTGAAGATGCTCTAGAGCAAGTTAAGTCAGAGCAACCTAATCTGGTATTTCTGGATTTAATGATGCCGAAAATGAGTGGGTTTGATGTCTGTAATCAGATCAAAAATGTTCTGTATATGAACGATGTTTATGTGATCATGCTAACGGCTAAGGGACAAGAGTTTGATAAACAAAAGGGCAAAGAAGTCGGCACAGATATGTACCTCACTAAACCCTTTGACCCTGATCAAGTCTTGGAAAAATCTCAAGAAATACTTGGTATCACCGCTACTAGCTGAAAGCAGGACAGATTTCCCGAGCCATCACCAATTTATCAAAAACTAATCTGTAAGCATATGCGCTACGCGCAGGCTACGCCAACAGCCGTCAGCCGTCAGCCGTGAGCTAAAGGCTCACGCTGCGCGAACAGCAGACTTAACTCAGATTAAACGAATGCTTACCTCTTTTATTCAAAATGCTTTCCTCATCAATAAGCGTGCCCATAGCCCATAGCCCATAAGCTGATAGCTGATAGCTGAATGCTTACACTAATCTACTGTCCCGGCTTAAGTGGATAGCAGTATAACTAAATCCATCATCCTTCAGCTTCTGAGTTCACCGTAAGCACGGATCATTGCTTGAGTTCCCTGTTCACCTCCTGTACCAGTGTCAAGTTGTTGAACAACTTTGAAAAGACGGTCAGCTAATTCAACTCCAGCTAAATCCAGACTAGAAGACTGGAGGCTTTCGAGTACAAGCCTGAGGTCTTTGACCATGTGCTTAATCATGAAACCAGGCTCAAAGTCAGACTCAGCGACTTGTTGCCCTAAGTTGGATAACGCCCATGACCCAGCAGCACCTGTGCTACAAACCTCAATAACTAAATTAGGGTCAATTCCTTGATGTTCTGCCAACTTCATTGCCTCGCATAGCGCTACCATATGGACAGAACAAAGCACCTGGTTGCACAGTTTAACTGCTTGACCGCTGCCCACCGGACCACACAGGCGAATGGTTTTGCCAAGAATTTCCAGTAGGGGTTTACACTGCTCGAAGTCCGTCTGCTCACCTCCAAGCATAATTGTTAGGGTACCATTTTTGGCTCCGATATCCCCACCGGAAACTGGTGCATCGAGAAAACGTAGGTTGTGCTTCTTTAGTTCCCCACTGATTTCCTGGGCTGCATTTGGTCCAATGGTGGTGAAATCCACAATTAGGGTACCGGGTTTGGCATACTCAGCCACTCCCTCAGCTCCCAGCATAACCGCTTCCACATCTGGGACATCCCCCAAGCAAGAAAAAATTATGTCAGCTGACTCGACGGCTTCCCGGATCGATGAGACTACCTTGGCTCCAGCATCAGCAGCAATCTTGACTCCTGGACGATCGGGGGTGCGATTCCAAGCCATAGTGGGGTAATTACTGGTGGAGTAATCACTACGGGCAAGATTGGCTGCCATATATCCACCCATAACGCCGAGACCAAGAAAGGTAAGATTGGTGTTCATGCTGATTCCATTAAGTCCGCTTATAATATTCTTACCTGAAAGAAGACGGGAGTTTGAAAGCCCGTGTACTTTAGCGGGGGATGAAAAACGACTCGGCGAAACGGTAGTGGTACACAATTCGTGATTTTAGCTCCCGTTACCTTGACCAGACCAACGCCTACATCACTACATCTTTACCACTACCTTTTTTTTTACACATATCTAAAGCTTGTTCAAAGGTAATTTTTGGAAAAATTTGTAGTTTACCATCAACTGTAGCATCATAAATCTCTCTACCAGATCTATTAAAGTTAAATCGAGCCATATGATAGGCTAATTCAGAGCCTTCTAGGTCTGGCAGATGCCATTCTTTATTCCCAAAATCCCCAGGGGTAAAATGGTTTGGGTCATCTCCTTTTAGGAACTGTTTTTCGTTAGGATTACCTACAGCAGTAAAGTTATGATCGACTCCTATCAAGAAAATTCTCTTAAAGCCCATATAGAATGCTAGCTGCATTGCTACATAAGTTACAGTGTATCCTTCGCAAATTAACTTCGATGCATCTGTCTGAAAAACGAAAGGACTACCTGCTGTAAAAATTTTAGAAATATGATCCCTTTTATCTACCACATTATCAGCGGATATAGCTGATAAAAAAGATGGACAGTTTTACTTTTAAAACTATCTCGCGCTTTGCTCGAAAACCAAATGGTTTACTGCAACATGATAGCTAATATTTAAATTTACTTTATCAAATATTAAGTATATTTTGTTTAAACCAAACGTATAATAATTATTCAGTAATGATAAATCAATTTTATTAAGGTAAGGACCATTGCCAATAATAAAACAGTCCTCTTTTTTATGAAGATTTTTAAATTTTAAAAGGCGCTTATAATCATTAAAAGACCATTGAATGTACACTGGATATGAGTAATTATTAAGATACTCAACAATTGAATCTATTGCTACTCCTAATTGTTTTTGAAGCATAATCAATTCAGCCGTAAAAGGGTTAATTAGCTGGTTAACTAGTTTGGGCTTTAGATATGCGGATAAATCTTTATTGTTAACCTATATAGGATCGTGTAAACGTCCTCCAATGCCACCATCAACGCTTAAAGTTGCACCAGTTATGAAACTTGCTTCAGGCAAAGATAGAAACAATGCCACTTTTGCTACTTCTGCTGGTTCTGCAATCCGCCCTAAAGGATGCATTTGAGACAAGTTCTCAAACTCTTCCTTCTTCCCTTCAAACCCAGCCATTAACATTGGTGTCGCTACTGCTGCTGGACAAATCGCGTTTACCCGGACTCTTTCCCTAAGATCCACTGCCATACTTTTGGTTAAACCCACCAAAGCTGCCTTACTGGTTGCATAACACACAAACCCAGGCTTGGTAAGGCTTGCGTGAATACTGGCAATATTTACTACTGAGCCGACCGCTTGTTCCAACTCTGGCAGCAATGCCTGAGTTAACACAAAAGGAGCTACCAAATTAACATCTAGTGTCTGATGCCAATCTTCTACTGTGAGTTGGTTTGTGGGCTTGAGGATTTGCACTGCTGCATTGTTAATTAAGGTAGTCAAACCTCTGCTTTGCAAGTGCGATCGCACTTGCTCAACAATTTCTGAACAATAAGCTGCATCACTGCACATTTTCTGCAAATTGCCGACAATCATAACATCGCAGGATGCAGCCGCTGAAACTACATCAAGACCAATCACAAAGTGATTAGCTTCTTTAAAAACCTGGCACAAAGCTTGCCCAATGCCACCCGCAGCTCCAGTAATTAAAGCAGTTTTCACGTATTCAATTCCTAAGCACATCCAAGAAAATCAAATAGCAAATGCATTGCCTGATAACTAGCACGACGCACAGCATCCACCGTATTAGAAGCATTATGGGAGCCAAAAATACACTGTTCAAAAGGCCGTAGCGCAGAGGCTTCCGGTAATGGTTCCATTTCAAAAACATCTAAGGCTGCCGAATGCACCTGTCCAGAGGACAATGCCTCCACCAATGCTGCTTCATCAATCAATGGACCTCGGGCAACATTGATCACCCGCACCCCTCGCTTTGCGAAAGCAAATGTTTCTGAATTCAGCATATGACGATTTTCACTAGTTAACGCACAGGTCAGCACAATCAAGTCGGCTTCTTCCAAGCGTGCGGGCCAAGTAGCAGGTTGTACTGCTTCTAATCCCTCCACTGCTTGGAAATAAGGATCGTAAGCAATTACCCGCATGTCAGCTGCTAACAGCCGCTTCGCCGTATTGCGCCCAATATCCCCAAACCCAACTAAAGCAACCGTCTTATCCCCTAGAGAAATGCCTGCTGGTTTTAGCCATGTTCCTGCTCTAACGGCTCGGTCAATCATGAAAGTCTGTCGTGCTAGGGCAATTACATAGCCCATGGCAATATCGGCTACTTCCGCACCAAACATACGAGGGGTATTTGCTACTAAGATACCATTATCATTCGCTGCTGTAAAGTCCACATTATCAACCCCAACACCCCACTTGACTGCTGCTTTTAGCTTCCCAGATTTCCCGTTCTCAAACACTTCGCGAGTGGCAGGATCATCGCCAATAATCCAACCGTCATACTGAGGAATGAGGGACTTTAGTTCTTCCACGGATAGGGTTTGCACTACTGGAGGACAATCAACTTCAATGGCTTTTGCTGCAAAAAGTGGTTTGAATTCATCCATCAAACCTAACATGGGTGGACAGGTAATTAATACTTTCATTGCTCATGCCGCTTGTACAACAGAAGAAGGGTAGAGATACTGGGCAACTGCTTCAGCCATTTGCCAGTCCACTTGATCGTCAATATCAATCGACTCTAAGGGAGGAGTTTCAAACATCATAGGTTGCTTGCCAATCCTAGCTTGGGTGGCAGCGAAGCTTAAAGGTGTAAAAATGTAGAGATTAGAATTTTATTCGTACCAGGGTTCCAAGTCCTGAGTTCTAATTAGGTTATTGGGATTGTGGTTAATGGCAGAACCATCTTGACGGTAGAAGCGAGTTTGGAAGCGATTAACTGTAAATAGCGAATCAGCAGTTCCCCTAGCCCTAGCCTCCAGAAACTGCTGAAGTGCCTTGCGAATTGTTGTCCCACTGAGGAGGGGATTTGTAGTGTGGGTCATCAAGTAAATATCGGCAGGTTCATTTGCTATGTCATCTGCCAGAATCCGGTTCATGCTGACGAAATCACCACACAATTCTGGTTTGCGATCGCGAATCTGAACTCGATCTGAATCGACCAATCCGTGTTCTGCCAGAATAGAGCGAGCATCTGTATTTATAATCACTTTTGAGACTTCGTTTAGCTCAATAAGTGCATTTAAAATTCACTTGAATAAAGGGTTACCATTCAATGGCTTAAAATTTTTACCCTTGACTCGCTCGCTGTTAGCTTTCATTGGCAAGAGAGCAATAATTTTCGGTTCAGTATTAAAATAATTCATTAAAAACTAATATCTAAAAATTTTGTAGTAAAATGTAAATACTTAATCAGATAAGTTACGTAAAACTACCCTAGCTGGAGCTCCTTCTACTCCCTTGAGCTTAATTGGAAACATAACAACTCATACTTTCCAGTTGAAATATCCGTTAAATTCAAGCCTTCAATAATAACAACCTCGGATTTTAGCAGAATTTGATGAGTTTCCGGACCATCATCAAAACGTTGGACTGACAAATAATCCACCCCAATTAACCTAATTCCCCGTTCAACTACCCATTCAGCCGCATCTGCTGTGAGCGCCACAAAGTCCGGCTGAAATTCCCGCACTTGCGATCGCCACAGCCGATAGTTTCGCGTGTGCAAAAGCAAACGCTGTATGTTGGCAGGTAGAGTTA
Source organism: Moorena sp. SIO4A5 (assembly GCF_010672005.1). Taxonomy (NCBI): domain Bacteria; kingdom Bacillati; phylum Cyanobacteriota; class Cyanophyceae; order Coleofasciculales; family Coleofasciculaceae; genus Moorena; species Moorena sp. SIO4A5. Next base: position 33,045 of record NZ_JAAHHZ010000002.1, read on the forward strand.
ACTGCTTTAATACCTCTGCGGTGATTACATCGACATCATCGGGCACAACTACAACGTAAACCTCTCCGATTAGAACATCCAGAGGTAGCTGTTCCACACTTTCCCTGGGATGAAATGCATTGGAGCATCAACGTGAGTCCCCGTATGTACACTAAAATGCAGTGTTGTATCGGTAGCAATATCACCATGTTCTAAATCGAGGTGACGGTGAAATTCAATTGCTGGGCTACCAGGCCAGGTGGGAAGGTATGGGGATACGGGTACTGAAATGTCAATATACTTGCTCGGAGGATTTTGCAGAGGAGCCATAGTCAATGAGTCGTCGATTGTCATAAGAAAAGGTGTTCTGGTAAGGTGATAGGCTGCGTGGATAATAAAAGGTTTGTCGCAGGCGGTTGCTGACTAGTCCCCTTTGGGCAAAGCCTTGGTAGGTACCCCAGAATTGCATTAAGCGGAATATAGGAATTGAAAGCAAATTTGGCTTGAAAACACCGTCATGGAATGCATGATAGTAGTCACTGACAACATTTGTGGTGAACAGGCGCAAAAAATCCCAAAAATGGAAGTGTTCTTGGGGATAAATCTGTTTAAGAGCAATGGCTTCTCGTTGATAGCGGTTGTAAATGCGTTTGGGGGTTTCCTCATGAACATGAATAATTTCAGCTGCGGGAACGTAAGCAATGCGGTAGCCTAAGGGCATAATCCGTTTTGCCCAGTCCAAATCCTCTAAGCCTGTGAGGGTTTCGTCGTAGGGAACGTCTTCCCACAATGATCGCCGGATCGCAGCATTAGCATTGTTACAGAAAGGATAGTCTTGATTCCTGACATGAACCGACTGATCGGGAAACCAAGTAGCAAATATCTGGTGTTCTGAATACTTGCTTGTTTCGTTACCGCGTTGTTTTCCGTAGGTTAAAGCAATCTTAGGATCTTTAAAGGGAGCTAACAGCTTTTCAATCCAATCTTGGTAGATGGGATAAACGTGAGCACTGGCAATAACGATGAATTCCCCGGTGGCAGCCTGACATCCAAGGTTGAGCGCTCGGCCAAAGGAAAACTCTTCCGGTTTGATGGATAATAGTTTGACGGGATAGCGGGATGCAATGGATGGAGTGGCATCAGTAGAACCTGAGTCAACAACAATGATTTCTACATCTTGGATTGTCTGCTGCATGATGCCACTGAGCAGACGACCGATGTGTTCTTCTTCGTTATAGCAACGAATGATAATGGATATTTCAGGCACTTTGCTTAACTATAATGGGGTTTATAGTACAGCGTTGAGTATGTAGCAATTCTCAGCGACGTTTGAGGTGCTTTCGTCCTGGGTTTTAGGGAGCAGGGAGCAGGGAGCAGGGAAGAGGTAAGACGGAAGAGGCAAGAGGCAAGAGGCAAGAGGCAAGAGTGAAAAAATGCTGTGTACCTAATAGTTATGAAAAACGCTGTATAGTGTTTTTTTAATCCAACAAACATTAGCATAATGGTTATTTTTGTATTGGTATTTTTAAGATAAACTTACTTTTTGTTTAGGTAAAACCGGTTGAGGTTTATTGGATTTTTAAACTCAAAAATTCCCCATCACCAGTAGAACAATCTCACTGTAAGCAAATGTGCGCAAGGCATCTTCTGGTGTATTCACAATTGGTTCACCCCGTAAATTGTAGGAAGTGTTTAAGAGGACGGTAATTCCAGTTGCCTCACCAAAATTTTCGATTACTTGATAATAGAACGGGTTAGATTCTTGGCGAATAGCTTGTAGGCGACCTGTGCCATTATGACAGACAGCTTGAATTTGCTCTTGCTTATCTTCAAGAATTGGTGCCACCATCTGCATATAGCGAGGCAGATATTGGTTTTGTAAGTTAGAACCGGAAAAATACTGATTTACCTGTTCGGCTAAGATAACTGGTGCAAAAGGACGAAATGCTTCTCTAAATTTAATTTTGGTATTGACAATTTCCTTCATTTCTAGTTGGCGTGGATCGGCTACAATCGAGCGGTTTCCTAATGCTCTTGGACCCCATTAACCACGCCTTTCAGGGGTAGGTTTTTAATAAACTGGAAAAAAACGCGATGCTCTTAAACAGCGGCTAAGGGAACACAGCCATGAAGAAGAATCAAGATTACCAAAAATGGTTGAGGACAGTGACTAAAAAAATGCCCCATCTGAGCAAACCTCAAGCAGAGGTTTTAGGGATGTGGAGTTTTGGCATTGTGATGACCGGCTCTTGTGGACTGACCACAGTGGCAGTTTTTCTAGCGGCCTTGCTCGGCAAAAAAGAAAACACTGTACGTCAACAGTTGCGGGAGTGGTACAGAAATCAGCAAGACAAAAAAGGGGATAAACGAGCTGAACTTGATGTCACCAGCTGTGCAAGCCCCACTCCTGCAATGGGTGTTAAATGGATGGCCTCCCCAGAAAAAATCGATGGTTTTAGCTCTTGATGCTTCGTTCCTTTTGTTGCCGATTTACCCTCTTAGTTGTGAGGGTTGTCTATCGCGGCTGCGGTATTCCTGTGGCTTGGAAAGTGATCGAAGCCAAGGCTAAAGGCAGTTGGCAACCCTATTGGCTGGATTTACTCTCCCACCTTACAAACACAATTCCCCAGGACTGGTTAGTTTTGGTGATGGCTGACCGAGGACTGTATGCCAAGTGGCTCGTGCGTTGCAATTCAACAACAGGGTTGGCATCCGTTTTTACGAATTAACCAACTTCGACAGTTTCATCCGGTGGGTCAACCCAGCTTTGTTCCTTTAACCACAGTGGTGACCCAGAACGGTCAAAGCTGGTCAGGTCGAGTAACTTGCTTTTCTAGCAATCCCCTCAGTTGTACCTTGCTGGCTCGATGGGACTCTGGGTACTCAGATCCTTGGTTGATTGTCACCGATCTCGACCCAGATCAAGCTGAGGGTTGATGGTATCGAATGGGTTCTTGGATTGAGTGTCTCTTCAAGGATACGTTGGCGGGGAGGTTGGCAATGGCACCAGACGAAAATGACTGACCCCCAAAGGGCTGAGCGTCATTGGTTGGCAATTGCCATCGCCACCTTTTGGGTCGTCAGTGTTGGAGGGGAATCTGATCCTGATCTATCCTTCAACGACTCACAACAGTTACCGGCAACCCCTGTCGAGAGTCAAAACTCTGACACCGGTACACCGAAACCCCGTGTTTTGAGCTGTTTTCGTCGGGGCAAGTTAGCTGATTCTTGCTGCTCTACTCAATCATCTTCCGTTACCTATCGGTCAATTTTTTCCCGATTTTTCTCCAAGTATTCCTTTTCTATCCTCAGCCCTTTATCTTAAAAACCTACCCTTGAAAGAAGGTAGGGTCGCCTTAATCAATAAGTTTCAACCAAAGGTGCCCTTGACCCGTAATTAAATTCGCCACGGGTCGCACCTCTTTTATGCATAGCCTGCCAACCCTAAAGGCGACCCTATCCTTACGGTAACTTCAAGACGCTCACCCTACCGGGTAGAGCGCGGGGCTTCTCGCGGTTCGGCTAACGAAGGCACCAGCTTAATTTATATCCCACAAAGCGCTAAAATAAGCCAGTGACCCTCCCCGTCCTATTCATAGGATTGGGAGTATCAAGCTCGAAATTGATACAATGCCCAAGACTTACACCGTCGAATTTAATCACAAAGGCAACACATACACTATAGAGGTGCCAGAGGATCAAAAAATTCTTGAAGCTGGCCATGGGGCGGGGATAGATTTACCCAGTTCCTGCACCGCTGGAGTCTGTACCACTTGCGCTGCCAAACGAGTAGCAGAAGGCAGTGTAGACCAAACCGATGGGATGGGTTTAGGGCCAGAACTCCAAGCAGAAGGCTATGTGCTGCTGTGTGTAGCTTATCCCCGCTCTAACCTGAAATTTGACACCGAAAAAGAAGATGAAGTGTACGACCGGCAGTTTGGTCAGCCGTGATCAGGTCAGTGCTGCTATATAATCTTAAGTATTTAGCTGTCAGCTATCAGCTATGAGCTATCAGCTATCAGAGGCTTTAACTGCTCCGGGTTTGATGAGTAAAACAAGCAGGGATTTTCAAGCAGCCGTATCAGCAGCCCCAGCTTGTTTACTACCGACCGTTGATTAGCTGACGACTGACGGCTGATAGCTGAATGCTTAAATATAATCAAATACCATTAGCCTAATAGCGAGAAGTAATGGTTAGATAGATTAGGATAGCCAGATTATCCTAATTAGAATTAGGGAGAAAACTATGACAACCCATTTCATTACTGCAGAAATTGACCTCCAAGAGTCCCCTAAGGAACTGCACCAAGCTATTGAAGCAGAACTACAAGAACGGGGAGAACCCCTGCGCTGGGCAGTTACCCATGTAGACCCTGAGCAGGAGAAAGCTACGGTAGAGGCGATTGTGACTAAAGAGCGCAAATAGTAAGTGAATCAGCGTGCCTATACCGTTGTTTTAATCATTCCTACTGGTGTAGGAGCGTCGATTGGTGGGTATGCCGGGGATGCCTTGCCAGTAGCTAGAGCGATCGCACAAGTTTGCGATCGCTTAATCACCCATCCCAATGTCCTCAATGGTGCCCAGTTGTACTGGAACTTACCCAACGCCTTCTATGTAGAAGGCTATGGACTTGACAAATTTGCGGCTGGATGCTGGGGATTACGCCCTGTACATCAGAACCGAGTGGGATTACTCCTGGATCAGGGGATTGAACCGGAACTACGTTTGAGACACCTACAAGCAGCAGATGCCACCAGAGCTACCCTAGGACTGAATCTAACCGACTACGTAGTCACAGATGCTCCCTTAAATGTAGAACTGCGCACAGCAGCATCTGGAGCGAGTTGGGGAACAATTGGAAATCCCGATAGTTTATTGCGAGCAGCCCAAGTCCTGATCGAGCAAGCCGGAGCAAATGCGATCGCAGTAGTCGTGCGTTTTCCCGATGACATTGATAGTCAAGCATTGCAAGATTACCGTCATGGTCGAGGCGTAGACCCCCTCGCTGGTGCTGAAGCCATTATCAGTCACTTGATTGTTCGTACCTTTCAAATTCCCTGTGCTCATGCACCAGCATTGATGCCTTTACCCATCGATCCTAATTTGTCACCTCGTTCAGCAGCAGAGGAATTGGGCTATACCTTCTTACCCTGTGTTTTAGTAGGATTGAGTCGCGCTCCCCAATTTGTCGTTAACCAAACAAATGCCCCCTCCTCCGTTGCTAATCCAGATTCTCAAACGATTTCCTCAAAACCAGGGGACATCTGGCCTGATGATGTAGATGCGATTGTCATACCAGCGACCGCCTGTGGTGGTAGTGCAATGTTAAGCTTTAGCCAGCTGCAAACCCAGATCATTTCCGTTGAAGAAAACCAAACTACCATGGAAGTACCTCCAGAACCTTTGGGAATTAAAGCAATACGAGTAAACTCATATTTAGAGGCTCTAGGCTTGCTGGTTAGCCATCGTGCTGGGATCAGTCCTAAAGCTCTGAGTCCATCCCTATCATCCCTGCGTCGCTTAAATTTTTCCTAGTGACAAAACAAATTCCCGATAATCCCGAACTTGAACCCCTAACCCGCATCCAAGTACTAGTGGCAATGGGTATAACTGCCGTAGTCTTACTAATCTTTGCCAAGCTATGGCTGCAACTAGGCAAGCTGACTCTCCTGCCCATCAAATTTACCCCCAATGCCCTAGTTATAGGACTAGCCATGGGGTTGGGAATTACTGCAGCCAGTGGCTTAGTCTATCGTCTTTGGCCAGCTTATCGCCAGAGTGCAGAAGTATACCTAAAGTTAATTCTCAAGCCCCTAATCATACCAGATTTAATGTGGCTAGGACTGTTGCCCGGTATGAGTGAAGAATTACTGTTTCGGGGTGTCATGTTGCCAGCAGTAGGGTTGAATGCTATCGGTATCATAGCCTCCAGTATGCTATTTGGGATTTTGCATCTAAGCGGTATCCAACAATGGCCCTATGTAGTTTGGGCAACCCTTGTTGGTTTGCTTCTCGGGTATAGTGCAGTAGCAACAGACAACTTACTCGTACCAATTGTAGCTCATATCGTGACTAACTTTGTCTCTAGCTTGGTATGGAAATTAGGTAATCTAGAAAATACAACATAGACTAGAAAAGACTATTAAATTTAATTAAAAATTAAATAAAAATTAAAAATTAAATAAAAATTAACAACTAAATAACAATTAAATAATAATCCTCAATAAATTGTGATAATTTTTCTGCCCTGTTCCCTACTCCCTACTCCCTACTCCCTACTCCCTACTCCCTACTCCCTACTCCCTACTCCCTGCTCCCTTTGCTAAATAACAATTAACAATTGATTAATGCGATCGCTTCGACTAGAATCCGATGTTCTTGGACTTGAATCCGGGCATGGAGGGTTTCTGGGGTATCATCGGGTAGCACAGGAACAGCTGCCTGGAAAAGGATTGGACCACTGTCAACATCTAGACTGACCACGTGAACCGTACACCCTGTAATTTTTACCCCAGCCTCAAGGGCTTGTTCCACAGCGCGCACACCTTTGAAAGTAGGTAATAAGCTGGGATGGATATTGAGAATCCGATTAGGGAAAGCGTCTAGGAGTACCTGTGTCACCACTCGCATCCAACCAGCCATCACGACCCACTCCACCTCATACTGTCGTAAAGTTTCGACAATTTGTTGATCGAAATCTTCCCGTTTTTTGGTGTGCCGGTGATTATGTAGAACCGCTGGAATGCCGTATTTTTCAGCTCTAGCTAACGCTTTAATGCCTGGATTATTGTAAATGAGCACGCTGATTTGGGCATTGAGTTGGCCGTTTGCGATCGCACTAGCTATCGCTTCAAAGTTACTGCCACTTCCGGAAGCCATCACTCCCAGTTTCACAGGGGAAGTAGTCGGTAAGGAGTCTACGCTCTGTTGGGAGGAAATGTTAGGGGAAATCAAGCTAGGGCTGGAATCTGGAGAAGTTATATTGGCAGTCATATCGGGAAATGCGATCACACCTTCATAAGCATTACCTTATACATACCAATTTTATAGGAATGTTGAGATAAATGAGTTTCTGTAAACTTCCTACACCTCTGTTACTTGTAAGTGTAGGCTGTCAGTAGCTGTGAGCCAAACATGCACCGGCACGCCTAATTAATTGCATACAAAGCTTAATTTCCGAGTCAAGGTATATGAGAGTCATACAATAAGTAATTTTACTTATTTTTTGCAATTTTGTCTGAGTAAGGCTTATAGAATTTAGATGGGTTTGCCATGATTTCCGAGTATAAATTCCTATTAGCTTGGGGTAGTCAAAACCTTTGCTAGGAGAAGATTTAAGCATTATCCTCACTCTGGGAGCCGAAACCTAATAAAAATTGAAATTTATCATGAATATGCGGATTTTGAATGATATGATCGCGGTGAAATTAAGAGTAGGATAAAAGGCGATATGATGAGGCAAGCACCTGTTTCTCCTGTGGTGCTAGTTATCTTAGACGGTTGGGGTTACCGCGAAGTAACTGATGCCAATGGGATAGCCCTAGCAAACACCCCTGTAATGGACAGCCTCTGGGCGGCCTATCCGAGTACATTAATTCGCACCTCTGGAAAGGACGTGGGACTCCCAGAGGGTCAAATGGGCAATTCGGAAGTGGGGCACTTGAATATAGGTGCTGGGCGTGTGGTGCCTCAAGAACTTGTGCGCATCTCTGATGCGGTGGAAAATGGCACTTTAAACGATAACCAAGCTATTGTGCAAGTATGCCGAGAGGTTAAATCTCGGGGTGGGAAGATGCACATCGTGGGTTTGTGTTCTGAGGGTGGGGTACACTCCCATCTCAATCACCTCCTAGGATTGCTAGCGCTAGCCAAAGCCCAAAATCTATCTGAAGTTTATATCCACGCGATTACCGATGGTCGTGATACTAAACCGACCGACGGCATTGAAGCAATTCAAAAAATTCAAGATTATATTGATCAAGTTGGCATTGGATGCATAGCCACCATTAGTGGTCGCTACTACGCCATGGATCGAGACCGACGCTGGGAAAGGATTTCAAAAGCCTATGAAGTTATGACTCAGGATGGTCCTGGAAATGCTATCTCAGCAGTACAATTCCTCAAGGAGTCTTATGAGTCAGAAATTACTGACGAGTTTATCTTGCCCACACGGCTTACTCCTGGAGCTGTGACAGCAGGAGATGGAGTAATTTTCTTTAACTTCCGCCCAGATAGAGCCAGACAGCTGACCCAAGCCTTCGTGGATCCTAACTTTGATGGCTTTGAGCGGGAACAGATCAAACCCCTAACCTTTGCCACCTTTACCCAGTATGACCCCAGTTTTCCGGTATTGGTCGCCTTTGAACCTCAGAACTTGACTAATATTCTGGGGGAAGTTATATCCCAGCATGGGTTGCGCCAATTCCGAACTGCGGAAACAGAAAAATACGCCCACGTCACTTACTTTTTTAATGGTGGTCTAGAAGTTCCCTTCGAGGGTGAAGACCGGAAATTGGTGCAAAGTCCGATGGTACCAACCTATGATAAAGCACCAGCCATGTCAGCTAAGGAAGTGACCGATGAAGTGATCGCAGCCATCGAAAAACGCATTTACTCCCTGGTAGTGATTAACTATGCCAACACTGATATGGTGGGCCATACTGGCAATGTGGAAGCCTGCATAGAAGCAGTGGAAACCGTAGACCGCTGCCTAGGACGCTTAATTGATAGGATTATTAAAGTTGGTGGCACTACCCTCATTACTGCTGACCACGGCAACGCCGAGACTATGCGTGATGAGACAGGTAATCCTTGGACAGCTCACACGACCAACCCAGTACCCTTTATCCTAGTAGAAGGGGAAAAATTAAAAATCCCTGGACATGGTACAGAAGTTGCATTGCGCTGTGATGGATGTCTGGCAGATATTGCCCCGACCATCTTGGAAATCTTGCAACTTCCCCAGCCAAAAGAAATGACTGGGCGTTCTATGATCCAACCCGCTAAGTTGGAAGTCCGTAATAATCGGACACCCGTGCGAGTTTCTCTATAACACAGGAAGTTGAGAACCCCTTTGTTTTAACCGAGGGAGAGTTCAAAACTTCTCAATGCCGTAATATTGTCAAAAGAATGGTTAATCAAATCCTGCAAATTATTTGGGTTTTATCTGGCTTGGGTCTGATTATTTTGGTTTTGCTCCATAGTCCCAAGGGAGATGGCCTTGGCGGTATCGGTGGTCAAGCTCAGCTGTTTACCAGCACCAAGAGTGCTGAAAAAGCCCTGAACCGGGTGACCTGGATCTTGGCGATTACCTTTATGAGCTTGACAGTGATTTTAAGTGCAGGTTGGTTAAACCAGTAAATAATTAGAGTTAAACCTTGGGGAGTAGGTGGGATAAAAACGATCAGCAGCTATGGATAGCCCTGTTTCTAGGGGGTGTCACTTGTCTGTTAGTTATGTTGATTCAGTCCAGCACCGCAGCCGGTTTATACCTAAAGTTTAACCAATTAACAGAAGCCTCCTCTGCTATCGTGGCTTCGATGCCAGTCACCTCACCTGCCCTACCAGCTCCTAAGCCTCACCCTCTACCAAATCCCCTTGCCCAGTGGCAAGACCCTACCGGCAGCGGTGATTATTTTGCTGAAATCAAGGGGACTCCCTTAGGTTATCTGATCTGGTCTCAGTTTCCCGTGAAGGTTTATGTGGAACACCCCCAAGCACCTGCTGTGGTTGATGCTAAGCACCAGCGCTTCCAACAATGGGTTGATGCGGTGTTAAAGGCGGTGGCAGAATGGGGGGTGTATTTGCCCCTAGAACTAGTTGACCAGCAGGAATTAGCAGATATATCGATTTTGCGATCGCGCCCTCCTCTAAAAGTCTCCTTGAATCGTGAGACTGGAACCTTTGATTGGTCTCGCGCTCGCTCAGCCGTTACTCGCTATGAATTTTACCTGGGGCAATCCATCAGGGCACCAGAGCAAATAGTAGATAATCTATTATTACATAAGTTTACCATACTTCTCTCCCCTGAGCAATCCATTGACTACACCCTTGCCACTGCCCGTCACGAACTCGGTCATGCACTAGGTATTTGGGGTCATTCTCCTTTAAAAACTGATGCGCTATACTTTTCCCAAGTTCGCAATCCCCCGAGAATTTCTGCTAGAGACATCAATACCCTCAAACGAATATACGAACAGCCAACTCGGTTGGGATGGCCTTTGATTAAGATAAAAGGTAAAAGGTAAAAGGCTTGCATCCATAGGACAAGCCCCAGCTAATATCAAGTCAGGTTGAATACCCATAATTAGAGGGAGGGTGGGACCCACCCCTAACCCCTCCCAGGAGGGGAAGTGTGGGGAGGGTGGGAAGTGTGGGGAGATGGGGAGATGGGAAGATGGGGAGATGGGAACCCACCCCTAACCCCTCCCAGGAGGGGAAGATGGGGAGATGGGGGAGATTTTTATTAAGGGTAATTATCCCGACATGATATAAAACGAAAAATCAAGGTTTTTACTAATAGGTTTTTACTAATAGGTTTTTACGAATAAGTTTTACTTAATAATTTTAAACGAATAGGAAAAAGCGAACTTCGGATCACAGAACTTCAGATTTACAGAGGTTGTACACGGAAAGGGTGCATAAGTCCTGATCCAAACGAGAGTGCAATATAGATTCGTTGTCAGGTCCTACTTTCGGCGAGTATTGGGGAAGCTCGAAGCTAGTGGCTGTGAGCTTCAGTCGGTAGGAATACTTACCACTGTGCCAATAGCTCGAGCAATTGTCTGGTTTTAAGGGATTACACTATACTAGTAAGTTTTTAAGAAATGGCACAATAGTAGTTCGAATACTATGCTATAACACTCAGTTATGGGTATGACGTTTTCATAGCCATCAGCATCTGAGTTAGTTACTTAGCTTTACCAGAGTGCTCGTACCAAGTTGCAGCTTAAATCGTAACGAGAGGAAATAAGGACTTGGGAATTTTCACCATTGTCCGATAAGTAAATTGCACTTGAAAAACGCAACTTGGTCTTAGCTTTCAGCCCACTTGTCTGATTCATTAGTATCGGAGATTTTTGTGGGTAAGATTTTTATTTTCGGTCGTCAGGTGTACATTTACTATTCGGCAAAATACCGTAACCCTAAACTAATAGCCTGAATGTGTCAATCTAGCATCATGCAGACTACCGAAAAAACTCAACCGAAACTTCTCAACCTCAAAAAACGCCTTAGTGAAATTAACGACTTAGAAGCAGCCGCATCTTTGTTGTACTGGGATCAGGCAACCTATATGCCTCCCGGTGGTGCAGCTGCTAGGGGACGTCAGCTGGCTACTCTACAAAAAATTGCCCATAGTAAATTTACTGACCCAACCATGGGCGAACTGCTGGAAGGGTTACGCCCCTATGAAGAAACTCTACCTTACTTTTCTGACGAAGCTAGCTTAATCCGCTGCACTAGAAAAAATTACCACAGAGCCGTGCAGGTGCCAGCGGAATTTATGGGAGAATTCTCTGAACATCGGACAGAAACGTACAGTGTTTGGGTAAAGGCAAGAGCTACCAACGACTTTGCAGCGGTGCGTCCTTACTTAGAAAAAACCCTTGACCTCAGCCGTCAAATGGCTTATTTTTTCCCTGGTTACGAACATATCGCTGACCCGTTAATTGACTTTGCTGACTATGGGATGAAAGTCTCTATTTTGCGGACGCTTTTTTCTCAGTTGCGAGAGGAATTAGTGCCAATTGTGGAGGCTATTACTGCCCAAAGTCCCACGGATGACAACTGTTTACACCAACGATATCCTGAAGAGCAACAGTTAGATTTGACTCTCAAGGTCATGAAGCAAATGGGATATGACTTTGAGCGGGGAAGGCAAGACCAAACCCATCACCCATTTATGATCAACTTCTCTACCGGTGATGTGCGCATTACGACCCGTGTTGATGAAGATGACCTGAGTCAAGCTCTATTTAGCAGCATCCACGAAATGGGTCATGGTCTTTATGAGCAAGGAATTAGACGAGATTTGGAAGGCACTCCTCTTGCCTGTGGGACATCTTCGGGTGTCCACGAGAGCCAGTCCCGACTTTGGGAAAATATAGTTGGGCGTAGTCGGGGCTTCTGGAAATTTTTCTATCCCCAAGTACAATCGTACTTCCCCTCTCAACTGGGTAATGTTTCCCTCAATGCCTTTTATCAGGCCATCAACAAGGTGCAGCGGTCTGTAATCCGCATGGATGCTGATGAGGTGACTTACAATCTCCACGTCATGATCCGCTTTGACTTAGAACTGATGATGCTTGAGGGTCGGCTGCAGGTGAGGGATTTACCGGAAGCCTGGAATGAACGCTATCGTGAAGATTTAGGGGTTGTTCCCGAGAATGACAGTGACGGGGTGTTGCAAGATGTTCACTGGTACACTGGTCAGATTGGGGGAATGTTCCAATGCTACACCTTGGGTAACTTGATGAGCGCCCAGTTTTTTGAAGCTGCAGTAACGGAACAACCTGAAATTATACCAAAAATTGAGCAAGGAAACTTTAGTACGCTCCATAATTGGTTGAAGGACAACATTTACCAACACGGTTGCAAATACACAGCAGCTGAATTGATTAAGAGCGTCACTGGTACTGCTTTACGCATCGATCCATTCATCAGCTACATCCGGCAGAAGTATGGGCAGCTTTACATGCTTTAATATTTGTTTGTGCCAAAAAAGTGGTTTTGCGAGAACGTTGTCCATATATCTAAAAGAATATCTATTCCTGATCTGTAGTGCGCGGGAATCACTATTCTTTAGAGGAATTTTTTATAGGGTTGTTGGTTTAAATATAGTTGACTTGTATTTGGGGAGTTTCAATGCTCAACCTAATTCAGGATGTTCTCGAAAGTGACGAAAAGAGCGATCTACGTCACTTTACCAGCCAGTTAAAAACCGCAGAACCCAGGTATTTACTGCGCAACGAAATTCTGGCTGCTTTTAACAAAATAGGGGGAGTTTGAGGGGGCGAAATTCTCCCACCTGGCCGTAGGCCACGCTACGCGAACGTTCAGGTGGGGGATGGATAGCCCCTTGGCCAAAGGCCACGCTACGCGAACAAATACTAGAAACCTGTTTCCTGACCCAACTCTCTATATATTCTCCAACGCTTACCCCGGAGTCTTTAGCTGCGAGCTGTAACCATTTCCAAGTAGTGTCTGTAAGCCAGATTCCGTGTTGTCTTTTTAGCTCGTCATAATGAGCAGGTGCTCCTCTCATTCTTTTCTGAGGTTTTTTCCTTCTTGTACTTGACATTTCTATTTATCATCAACTATACTAATAGTATAACAAACAAAAAACACAAGATTCAAGGGGGTGATTCCACTTATGGCGACTCTCAGGCAGACATTCCGTCTATATCCCAATAAAACGGCTGCATCAAAGATGTTTTATGCAAGAAAACTTCACCAATTACTCTACAATGCCGGGATAGCTGATCGCCGCTATGAGTGGAAAGCAAACAAAAAATCTATTGGATACCTTGAGCAACAAAATTGTTTACCCGATTTCAAGAAGTGTTGGCCGGAATACAAGGAGTTGTATAGCACTTCTTTGCAGGCCACTCTGAAGAGAGTAGATTTTGCCTATAACCGCTTTTTTCAAGGGTTAGGTGGAATTCCAAAATATAAGCCAATCCGAAAATACTCTGGATGGACTTATCCCAGTAAAGCTGGGTGGAAAGTTAATGCTGATGGGAAGAATGGTACCTTAACTCTAAACGATCTTGACCTAACTATAAAAATGCGTGGTCAGGCAAAATATTGGGGGACTCCAACGACCTTAACTATCACTTACAAGCCTGGTGTCAATACTTGGTATGCTTCAATAACTGTCAAGACAGAAACTCCTAATCCTAAATATGGGTCAAAATCTGACTTAACTTACGAGAAGATTGTAGCCTATGACCTAGGAACTGAGACAGCTATTACAGCTTTTAATGGCAGTGAGTTTGAGGAAATAGCTAACCAGCGCTTCACAAAGACTCTAGAAACCAAGGTGAAGGCAGCCGGGAAGGAGAAACGGAGGAAACAGGCTCCTAATTTTAAAAAAGGCATAAAAGCGTCTAAGCGTTGGAAGAAAGCGAACAAAAAGGAATCTCAGCTAAAAAGAAAAGCTGGATTAGCGCGCAAAGATTGGCAACATAAGGTTACGTCAGATTTATCTAGTCGTTATGACATCGGCGTAACTGAAAAACTCAACACGAAAGGGATGACCCGAAAAGCAAAAAAAGGGTCAAAAAGAAAGAAGCAAAAAGCTGGATTGAACAAAGCCATTTTAGATGTAGGATTTGGCACTCTAAATAAAATGCTGACCTACAAAATCAAACTAAAAGGTGGAATTGTCCTTCAACTACCGACCAGAAAATTAAAGCCATCTCAGCGTTGTCCAGAGTGCGGAAAAGTTCACAAATATTGGGCTGAATTGTCAAACAGATACCATGTTTGTAACGCTTGCGGGTTTGAGTTTGACAGGGACAAGACAAGCACAATGGTAATGTTCAATGCAGCTAATGGAAAGCAGCCGGGGTACGGGACTGACCTCGAAAAACGTGGATTTTCTAGCTCTACTTCAAAGGCCAGTAAGCATACTGGATCTATGAAGCAACTAGGAAAGATGAAGCGTCAAAAATCACGCTCTAAAGACGGGTCTGCTGACACCCCGTCCTGGCCGTAGGCCACGCTACGCGAACGTCCAGGGCGGGGTAGTTCATTGAATACTGCACTAACCACAAAAAATCCGAATACTTTTATCATTCTTCTCATTTAGGGAAGCTGATTTATTACACCCAAGAAATTATTCTGGAAGATGAAAGTCTATGCTTGATTATCCGACCAAAAATTGCGGCTAAAAGAGCTTTCCGTCTGTTTGAAGACTTAAGGGCGCAAGAGGTTACACCAGAGGAACTGCTGAATATACGCGATCGCTTTGTCAATCGCTACAACCCCAAGGTCGGGGAGGTTCTCCAGCTGGATTTTCAGCCGTTTTATGACTACAGCCCAGTCATTCGCGATCCCAAGAATATTGGTAAGGGAGTCCGCTTCCTAAACCGCTATCTCTCCAGTAAACTCTTTCAAGACCCTGAGCAGTGGTTGGAGTCGTTGTACGGTTTCTTGAAAGTGCTTTATTTCCAAGGAAACCAGCTACTGATTAACGAGCGCATTCACAATCACCAGCAACTCTCAGAACAGGTGAAGTTGGCCTTGGAATTTGTAAGCGATCGCCCAGACAGCGAATCCTATGATAAATTCCGCTTTAAGCTGCAAGAGATGGGTTTTGAAGCAGGCTGGGGAAACACGGCTAGTCGGGTGCGGGAAACCTTGGCAATGCTGGATGAATTGATTGATGAACCGGATGATAGGGCATTGGAACAGTTCCTATCCCGCATCCCAACGATTTTCCGGATTGTCCTGGTATCGGTTCACGGCGTTGTTCCATCTGATTTATAAGCCTCGGGCTAAAAAGCTTTTGGAGGAGCATATGCGTCGATAATAGGATTAAGTGCGTCAGTGCTCAGTGTTCAGAGTAAAAACTCACCAGTGTCAACTACCGCACACTGAGCCATTGATGGCACTTATTTCAGGAAACAGAGAATTGAACATCGAATGCAGCGATCGCATAACTATACCCAGCAGCCAAAGGAAGAAGACTACAGCGAAATTATTGATGTGCGCTCCCCGAGTGAGTTTGCTGAGGATCATATGCCAGGTGCGATTAATCTACCTGTGCTCGATGATCAGCAACGGGCTAAGGTAGGGACTATCTATAAACAAGTGTCTTCCTTTGAAGCTCGTAAAATTGGTGCCTCTCTAGTTGCTGGGAATATCTCTAGACATCTGGAAAGTCACTTTGCTGCTAAGGATAAAAATTACCATCCCTTGGTCTATTGTTGGCGGGGTGGACAGCGTTCCCAGAGTTTGGCAGCAGTGTTAGTTCAAATTGGCTGGCAAGTTACAGTTCTCGACGGGGGATACAAAACCTATCGAGCTTATGTAAGGGAAGAATTAGAACAGTTGCCACAACAGTTTACTTACCGGGTATTGTGTGGACTAACCGGTAGTGGGAAAACCCTGATCTTGCGGCAACTTGCTAAGCGAGGTGTCCAGGTGCTGGATTTGGAAGAGTTAGCCAATCATCGAGGTTCCCTGCTGGGTCAAGAGTGGGAAGGTGAACCATTATCTCAACCGTCACAAAAATGGTTTGAATCCCTGCTATTGGAAAAATTGCAACGCTTTGATGTCGATAAGCCAGTATGGGTAGAAGCAGAAAGCAATAAGATTGGAAAAATTTATTTGCCTCATTCAGTATGGCAAAATATGAAGGATGCTAGGTGTGTGGAAGTTGAGTTACCCCTGGCACGTAGAATTGAATGGTTGTTGCAAGAGTATCCTCACTTGCTTACTAACCCTGAGTTTTTCAAAAGTAAGCTAGAGTGTCTAAGGTTTCGCTATGGCTGGAAAAAAATTAACCAGTGGTATGGGATGATTGATGGGGGTCAAGGTCATGCTTTGGTAGGAGATTTGCTTGAAAGTCATTATGATCCAGCTTACCGCCGCTCGATTAGTAAGTGTTATGGAAATGTAGTATCGACGTTACCGATTGTGGATTTATCAGAGCACAGTGTTCAGACTTTTGTCAATAGTTTAGTGTCTTGGACAGAATTATGCTCAGGATAGTTAATCAGCAAGTCAATATTTTATGTCCGAGGACTTATCAAATTCGGATGATTACTTACTGATAAAAAAGAATGATATCGTGTCCGGTTGTTTCGGTTAAGTTCATAGTTGAAGTTTTTTACTCATTACCCTCAATTATTGCACAATTGGGCAACGCTAAATTATGACTCATGTAACGCTTCTGCCCGTTCCCAGTCCTCTGGCACCCCATAGTTTTGAGACTTTTGGCAGCGTTTGACATAGAGCATGGCTGCTTTATCCTGGGGATTAGTTTGTAAAACTGACTGAAATATCTGTTCAGCTTGGGCGAAAGCTTGCCGATGGTAGAGAAATGCAGCTTGTTCAAAGTTACTCTTAGTTTTTATCTTTAACTGCTTCAGTTGCGGCTGATCTTGATCAAATAGCTCAAATACTGCCACCGGTTTATTTTTTACTTTAACTTTGACTCGATCCAGAAACCTATAACTGTACTTTTGAAACTCATTCAGGTTATAGAGGGTTTGTTGGCTAATCATAATCCCTGCACCATAAAGTTTGGTTAATCCTTCCAAGCGGGAAGCAAGATTCACTGCATCAGAAATAACCGTACTTTCCATCCGCTTTTGTTCACCGATTGTTCCTAGCATTAAGCTACCTGTATGTAAACCAATACCGATAGTAATCGGAACATAATCACTTTGGCACCGATGCTGGTTGTAGACCGCCACTGTTTGTTGCATCTCAAGTGCACCTTGAACCCCATCATCCGCTGACTCAGGAAAAAGTGCCATCACTCCATCTCCAATGTACTTATCAATAAACCCGTTGTGAGCCCGGATTGCTGGACTAACTCGACTCAGATAACTATTAATAAAATTAAAGTTTTCTTGAGGAGATAACTGTTCTGATCAGCTGGTAAAAGATCGAATATCAGCAAAAATAACAGTCATTTATTTTTGAACATAGTTCCCTAATTTAACATCAACAATACTGTCATATCCCAGGAAGCGCAAAAAGTCATGGGGGACAAACTTACCATAAGCAGAGGTAATTTTATAAAGCCGTAGATGACTTTTAATTCGGGCTAACAATTCATGCTTATAAAAAGGCTTAGTCAGATAATCATTTACCCCACAAGTAAACCCTTCCACCAAATCAGAAACTTGATTGTTGGCGGTTAACATGATCACCGGAAGTTCACTGGGCAAAAACTTCTGGCGAATTTTTTCACAGACTTCATAGCCGGTCATGCGGGGCATCATCACATCCAGTAATATCAAGTCAGGCTGGAAACGACTTGAGAGAATTTCTAAAGCTTCTAAACCATTAGTGGCTGTAGCGATCGCATAATTTTCCATGGAAAGATAATTGCTAATAACCTGGCGGTTGACTGGTTCATCGTCCACAATCAAAATTTTGATATATCCACTGTCTGCTGCTAAGGCTCCAGTGAAGTTCGGGGTTTCATTGGTGAAGTCGGGGACTGGAGCGATGGATTCAATTGGTGGAAACTCTTAGTATCAGTGTACCATCATCTAATCGTTCTGCTCCTAGGTTGTCTTTATTCTCTAAGCCTAATCCAGTAAATGTAAGGGTATTAAAGATCTGAAGCTGCTGCCAAAAGTAACGCTCTAATTCAGGAATATCTTGCAAATTCAATTGACCTAGATTAATGGCAGTGGCATTAATCTGATTAACTAGATGAGGAATGGTTAGGTAAGCCTCCAAATTCTGCTCAACCCGAGCATTGACTTCTTCAAGCAGTTGAGTCGCAACATCATTAACCGCTGTCTTGCCGTTTCTATAGGACAGATATCCCACAAGTCCCACTGCTGCGAAGATTTGCAGGACAAATGGTATGACCAAGATCAGGGGAAGGGTAACTTTCCCAGAAACCTTGGAAACCCCTTGGGCTAAAGATTTGAATAACATTTGCTTGTGCCATCCTGCTTGACTGACAAATCGTTAGGAGTTACATTCACAGAATTCCCAGAAATCAAGAAAAAGTAGCGTCAGCACCCTTGACTGAAGTAAGGAGGCTTAAAGTCCTTTATTTCCTGATGCCTGAATGCTTAAAAAGGACTTAATAAATCTTTATCTGGAGTATTGCCTTTTTTGTGATAAAATTCTCTCACCGAAGTATAATAGAGTTATTTTTACATTAACTCTAATGTTAGTTTTGGTTTGGAACTATTAAAATGCTTACTTTAAAAGGGTTCTCAGTGGCTACAGTTGCCGTCGTTTTGAGCAGTTGCTTAATACCTGAAAAAGCCTTGGCTAGTCGTCTTGATTTCACAGCTGAAGCGATTGGCAGTTCAACTCCTTCTACAATACTAAATGCCAGTATTGGTCAAACCCTACAAAACGGCGATTTTACCATAGAAAGGACTGGGGATAACACCACCCTTGGTAATGGGATTGATGAAGATACCAGTTGGAGCTTTGATTTTTCTGACTTGGCGACATCAATCAATGACTTATCGCAAGCGGAACTAATTTTAGACCTGACACCACACAACGCCCTGATTACTACCGATTTATTTGGTATCATAGGATTGGATACTATTACTATTGATCTGATCCGCAATCTCCCAGTAGGAACTAAGCAATCGCTGTCTTTAAATTTACTGGAGTTTTACGACTCAGGAGAAATCGTGAACGTCTTTAATGCCAATAGTGGCAAAATTCCGGTATTTTATGGAGATGATGCCATTGTATCTCGTGCTGAGCTGTCATTGTCTACAGGTGAAAGAGTTCCCGAACCTGCTTCTACCCTAGGAATTTTCGCTTTGGGGGCTTTAGGAATTAGTTCAGTATTGAAGCACGAACTCAAACAGCAGAAACAAGCAAAGCAGTAATCTTCATCAAGATTGATAACTAGTCAACCGGACACAATATAACTAAAAATATAATAAAAATATAACTAGTGTGTTGTTGACGGTTGATTAGTGAACTGTTAACTGTTAACTTTTCACTTTCAATCGTCAACCATGGCCTTAAGGCCGTAGGCCACGCTGCGCGAACGGCCACGCGTGCGCGTTCAACAAAAATTTCATCAACGTAGCAAAGCATTCCAAGTAGCAGGACCAACAATGCCATCAGGTTCTAGTTTGAACTTGCGCTGAGCCGTTTGTACTGCGGCTTTCGTAACCTCTCCAAATACCCCATCTACTGTGGCTTTTAAAAAACCAAGAGATTTCAGTCGCCTCTGCAATTGCTGGACTGCTGGACCACGCATACCTTGTCGGAGAATTGGTAAGGTTATAGCGCTAGGCTTAGTTCTCTCAACAGTGACCGCATTGCCTGTTGTCGTAGTGCGATTACCAAAGCTAGTGCTGGTTGCTGGGGAGGAAGGGTTGGAACTAGTTGTGGTGGTTTGGGTAATAGCTTGTGTGATGGAAGGCGTCGGAAAGGATGAAGCTGAGATGCCATCAGAGGTGGTCGGGGGTCTTATACTTGCTGAGGGTAAGGGATTTGAAGTAGAGGTTGAGGATGTTGGATTGGGTGGGATGCTCGGAAACAGAAGATTCCATTCAGCAGCTCCCATGATGCCATGGGGAGTCAAACCCGCTTCTTGCTGCAACTTGGAGACAGCCATCGCAGTATTATCTCCATAAAACCCATTTACCTCTCCTGTGTAATACCCTAATAATTTAAGAACTGCTTGTAATTCAGATACTCTTTCCCCCTCACTACCAATATCGAGAGTTGGTCGGTTGATTTTGACTGGGGTAATTGCTTGAGCCAGTTTTGGGACAACGCCATTGGCTTCAAGGGCAACTGCTGGCAAGTTCCCTAAGCTAAGGGCTACTGATCCAAAGATAGTTATACCGATGATGCTGTTAGTGGTGTGTATAGAATCCATATCTTTACAGCCAATTAAATCTTGTCACGACTTAATTTAACTTTATCGATTCAAGCGGATTTATAGACAACAATATATTGAGATCTCCCCCGGTTAAAAGGTAAAACACGGGAGAGACCTCAAGTTTTTAGTTTGCTCTGTTAACCGAGGAAGTTGATTGCTTCAGCAGGTCCGACTAGAGAAATATAAGGTTCAATGAAATAACGATTAGCTGCTGCTTGAGCCATCTCTGGAGTAACCCTTGTCACATCCTGTTGAAACAGGGTATCAAACTCAACTCCTAGCCCGATCGTCTCATACCAGCCATAGACTTGAGCTAGCTGACCATTAGTTTGTTTACCTAGTGCATACTGACCAAGAAGCTTATTTTTGGCAACTTGCAATTCATCCTGACTCAGTTGTTGAGAACAAAGACGTTCCACTTCGGTAACCAGACCAACCAGGGCAGTTTCTGTATTTTCCGGTGCTGTCCCCATGTAGGCTATAAACGTAGAAGCCGACTGGCGTGTCGGAAACAATGCTGAGACATCATAGGCTAAACCCCGTTTTTCTCTGAGTTCTACAAACAAGCGGCTAGAAAGACCATTGCCCAGGTAGGTATTCAGGAGTTTCAGCGTAGCAAAGTCAGCCTCTTGTACGGCTGAGGTAAGATAACCCAGCATCACAATGGACTGCTGCGTCTCTTGGGCAGTGGTCACTTGGCAGGGTTTTGCAATCGGGGAGGGTAAGGAGGGTTTGCTCAGGGGTGTATCGGGAACTTGCCAATCCCCAAACACTTGCTCCACCTGCCCAATCGCATCTTCTGAGTTAATACGACCTGCAATACTAATTATGAGGTTATCAGGGCGGAAATAAGTCTGATGATAGTGTTCTAAGTCAGCTCGACCCAGTGTAGATACGGTAGCTTCTTCTCCCAACACTGAAAAGCCGTAGGGATGGTCTTGATACATTGCTTGTCGCAATTGCTTATAGGCAATGTTAAAGGGTTGCTCCTGTTGCGCACGAATAGTTTGAATGGTTAGGTACCTTTCTAGGTCTACTTCAGCATCTGGGAAACTAGGCGATCGCAAAATCTGCCCTGCTAGCTGTAACATTTCAAACCAGTCAGCTGCAACGGTTTTCAGGGAGAGTAGAAAATAATCGTTAGCCGCATCAGCACCAAGTTGAGCCCCCATAGACTCGACCCGTTCGGCAATGTCTATAGAGGATAAGTCTTGGGTTCCCTTGGTCATAACTGCTGAGACGAGGTGAGATAGCCCAGCTTGGTTTGGTGGATCGAACTGACTACCTGCCCGAATAAATAGACGGCTGGCAATGATATCAGCAGCAGCATTTTCAACTACAATCACCACGATGCCATTATCTAGCACTGTGCGATGGATATTCTGTTGTTGCTTTAGTGTGATATTAGGCATGATAGTCTTAAGTCTTAGGCTGGATAGTTTTAGGTTTTAGGCAAATTTCAAATTTCAAATTTTCAATGCACGAATTTCAACTTTGACTACATGCCTTTGTGAGGATTTACTACCTTTAATTAGTTACAATATAAGCTATCCTGTTGATGATTGTGATAGCTCAGGCGATAGATATAAATATACCGCATCGGCTAAGTGCATTAGGTCTAAATCTCTGAGCTTTTGAATCTCAAAATGAGTTACGATTTCAGCTATACTTTAAGCCATACTGTTGAGGATTGTGATAGCATAGCGATGGGGAGAAAGATACCGCTGGGCTAAGTGCATTACGTCATTAGCTGTTAGCTTTTGAATCTCAATCGGATAACTATAGGCTGCTTCTGCTGTAGCAATAATGTTGTAGTAACCATACAAACCAGCAAGTTGACCAGCAGATTCTGTGGAAAAAATATAGTCGTTATAGAGCTGACGTTGACAGCGTTTGATTTCTGTGGTTGACACTGGTGTCTGTTGCAATTGCCACAGGTGTTCCCTAATTATTGCTTCTACCTGTTCTAGGTACTCGGGTTCTAGGTAGGCGGTAATAGTAAACAAACTCGAATCACGCTGTAGAGAGAAGCTACTACCAATGTCTTGCACTAATTGTTTCTCTTCCCTTAATTCTCTTACCAAGCGAGAAGAGCGTCCATCAGCCAGGAGCACAGAGAGTAAATCCAAACCACAAGCATCCCCAAGCTGATCTATCCCTGGTCCGTGCCAAGCCATCAATAGACGTGAGTGCTCCAGGCGAGGCAAGTTTAGTTCCTGACGCCTAATTCCGATAAATGGTGGTTCAGCTATCACCTCTGGTTTAGGACAATCAGTGGGGGAAGGAAAATCTTGAAATGACTGGTTAACTATAGTTAATGCTGATTCTTGGTCAATATCACCTACAATCACCACAGTCATATTTTGCGGCTGGTAATGGCATTGGTGGAAACAGCGCATTTGTTGGGGAGAGTGAGCCATCAAATCCGCTTCAGTACCCAGAATCGGTCTGCCATAGGGGTGACGTTGGTAAACGCTCTCAGAAAGAGCCTGAAATCCAACCCAATCAGGATTATCGTAGCTGCCACGAATTTCTTCTAACACCACACACCGTTCCCGGACAAATTCTTCTTCAGGAATAGCAGGATGCAAGAGTAATTCTGCCAAGGGAGGCAGGGTGTGTTTTAAGTACTCAGAAGCACTGGTTACGAAAAAATGAGCAAAGTCATGGCTAGTAGCCGCATTCGTTACACCACCGTGGCTTTCAATCACATAGTCAAACACACCAGGAGCAATGGTCTCGGTGCCTTTAAAAATCATGTGTTCCAAGAAGTGAGCCATGCCATACCATTCATCTGGTTCTGCGATCGCACCAGCACCAACCCACACATCCGCCACTACTACTGGTGTAGCGCTTAGGTATTGATGAATGACATTCAAGCCATTGGTCAGTTTGAAAACACTAGCAGGAAACTTTACTTGAGGTAGGGGCTCAGATAACAATGCTTCTAATCTCAATGTGTAACTTCTTACATCATATTACTTAACGTTAATTTTGATTAACCCAGTGTTAAAGATCATGATTACTACTTGAAACTTCCCCTAACTAAGTGCCAGGACTGTGTACCTGAATCAGAGCCCCATCAGCGGTATAGATTTCCATAGGGATATCGGAATTATAGCTAATCCCTTTGAGGGCATCTTCTAAAGTCAATACGTGATTGACGATGCCAGCGTGAGCCTCTACATCACCTCTGACTTGAGCCGTAATGGCTGTTTGTCTGACCTGATACATATAAGTAGGTGTTAATTCTACTTTAATCAGACTTTCATGAATGGTGTAATTACAAACTCGAGTTTCCCCAGTACAGATTTGTTCAAGATCACCACCAATTTGTTTTAACTTTACCTGCAACTGCAACTTGCTTTGAACTGCCTTAAGGGCGTTTTGATAAGGCTCAATTAAAGACTGTGCATTTTTGTGGTAGTACGTAGAGTTTGGAACTTGCTTCACGTAAGTTAAAGCGTTGCGCCAATGAATCGCAGCCACCGACCATTGCTGCTTTCCCTGAGCTTTTTGAGCCAACTGAGCCAAACGTAGTCCCTGATTGTAGGCGTTGGTAGCAATTTTTTCCTGGGTTTTGCGATCGCGCGCCCTGGCCAGATTATTTTTATAGAATTCCTCCAGTCGTTGCTTGTCCTCTTCAACGGTTGTTCCTTTAGGAATTTTGTTCAGACGGTCTAATGCGGTTTTCCAAGTACTATAGACTAGTTGCCATTCCTCTAAAGTCTGGGCTACACCCTGACGAGCTTGGGCAATCTGAGCCGCTTTCTTAGCTGCTTTCATAATCTGATTACCCTGTCTTTCTTTGAGTAATCGCCGATTAACTTCCTCTAAATTGACCTTATATAGCTTAATTTTCTGTTGCGCTATAGCATTCAGGCTACTCTCCTTAGGCATTTGTTCAAGGCGGGCAATTGCCTCTCGCCACAGTTTTTGAATTGCTATCCACTTTGATGCCTTATGGGGAGGATTTTTCCCTTTATGACCTGCCCTAGCCGCCATTTGCATGGCTGTCACTAACTGATCTAGGTCTTTACCTCTGACTTGATAGGCTTGAAGCAACTCTTGTGCTGTGTCATGCTTCATTGACCAAAACGGAATTGCTTTGAGTGCTTCAATCGCTGTCTTTAATTGCTTCTGAGCTTCGAGAATCTCCTTTCCCGATTTGGGTTTTTTCAGGGTGTCTGCTGACTTTTTACTCAATAGCTGAGCTTCATTCAGTGAACTACAAGACCCAAATACGCAGGGACGGGTAAAAACATAAAAGCCGCCGGTTAAAAATACTAAACCCAATCCCATGCCCACCACCACCAACAAAAGAAACGTACTTTTAGAATTTCCTTCATGGGGTTGTAGTGTTTCAGGGAATGGCTCATCGGTTTGAGCCTCGGGATCAGAAATTGGTTCGTCCCAAGGATGGGCTGCAACGTCAGAATCCATTGATTGATCGTTGCTTTGGTTAGACTCAGGGGTTAACTGGTTAGAATCCATTGCCTGTAGCAGGAGGAAAGCCAGGGATACCAAAAAAGGTACTTAATCTTAACCCAAAATATCCTCCTATGCTGCCAGTGGTTAGGCAGGAATTGGTGAGATATTAAGGCAACAGTGAGGAATTATAGGGGTTAGGGGGAAATTATGAAGAATCAAAGAAGCAAGCAGTGACATCCTCCGACACCGTCATCTTTGATTGGGTCTAGACTTCCAACCTTACGATTAGACATGCCAAGATCCGCACTTATCTAGAACCATCAACAAACAGCTACCGTGATCTGGCTGCGGCGGTGATCTGGAGTTATCAACTCCTAACTCCTATCATGGATTAATAACTCAGTGATGGCGTTTAAAGCGATCGACACCTGCTTCCCTTCTACCTATTCTACCTAGGGGCTACTGGGGGAATAATTTTCCTGTTTTTAATAACCAATTTCAGGCCGCTTCAGCTGGCAGACACTTTCACGGAAGTGTTTCTACAGCATGGACCAAGTGGCAAAAGATTTGAAATGTCGTGCTTAGGATTGTTCGCGAATCATGCATCTACTAGAATACCAGGCTAAAGAATTATTCCGTGAGATTGGCATTCCGGTTTTGCCTGCTCAACGCATTGACCATCCTACCGACATCAAGGGATTACAGATTCCCTATCCGGTGGTGCTCAAATCTCAAGTATCTACTTATGGAGACAACCCAGCTCGTCGCATCCGGTGTGTAGAGAATACCATCGATGCGATCGCAGCAGCTAGGGCAATTTTCAAACTCCCGATTCTGGGTAAGCATCCTCAAGTGCTGCTAGCAGAATCCCGTTACAATGCTGAACAAGAATTTTATCTAGCCGTGTTCCTAGACTACAACTTGGCCCGTCCTGTGCTATTTGGTTCTTCCCAAGGGCGTATGGACACCAAAGCCTTGATCACCGATATGCAAAAGGTTGTGGTCGAGCAAAACTTTTCACCCTTCTATGGGCGGCGTCTTGCCATCAAAATGGGACTTCATGGTAACCTGATTGAGTCAGTGAGTGGGATTATTAATAAAATGTACCAACTTTTTGTCCAAAAAGATTTGGACATAGTGGAAATTAATCCCCTCGGTGTTAGCCCGACTGGTGAACTCATGGCTCTTGATGGCAGGATTGCTATCAACGACAAGGCTCTGAGACGTCATCAGGATTTGATCAACTTGACATCGACCATGGCTGACAGTGGATTTTACCAAGAGATGCCCACTAACTCAAGCCATAATTTCAATGGTTGTGATCTCAAAGGTCGTGATCTCAAAGGCAACATCGGGATTATATGCAACAGCATGTGTCTAGCTGCAACAACAGTTGATCTGGTATACCAAGCAAAGGGTAAACCAAGACAGTGTCATCTCGTTCCAACTATCAACTCTAACCAATACTGGCCAATAACCCCTGCTGCCATAGAGGAACTGCAAGAGGCTTTGCGAGAACTAACCACATCCGAAGGGATTAAAGTGGTCTTAGTGAATATCTTGAGCAATAGGGCTACCAGCAATGCCGCAGCTGAGATGATTGCCAACTATCTACTGTCTCAAAGTTGGGAAACAGCTGTACTCAATTCAGAGAACCAGGAGCAAAATTCCACCAGTCATCCCCTTAGCTCCCTTCACCAAGACCTGTTATCTAAGGGCAAATCTCCTGGATCAGCCTCTGGGATTGAGAGACCTCACCTTGTGATCCGTTTAGTTGGGACAAATTTTCACTCGATTCAACAGCGTTTGGCTCAGCTCCCGGTACACTTTACAGACAATTTAGATGAGGCAGTCAAGCAAGCTGTATCTCTTGCCAAGAAGGGGTCACGACGTCCTAACCTAGTCAGCTAGCTGAGTGCGTCAGTGCTCAGTTACGATTCTTTTGTTCCTTATCCTTTTTGATTAGCCAGAGTCTTCTGGCAACTCAAAATGATCAATGATCATTGATCATTGATCATTGACCAATGACAAACAACAAATGACTAAGGATCAATCACCAATTAACTTGAGCAGCGATAGCAAAGTCCTAGTACAAGGTATTACACAACCCTTAGGTTTGTACTACGCTGCCCGGATGAAAGCCTATGGCACCAATGTCGTAGCCGGAGTTAGTACTGGTCAGGGAGGGCAAACCTTACATGGCATTCCTGTATTTGATTTAGTAGAGCAGGCTTGCCATCATGTCGAAGCTGTAGACACAACCATTATTTTTGAAGAATCTTACCAGGTCAAAGATGCTGCCTTGGAAGCGATAGATGCTGGGATAGGGCAAATTATTCTAGTGACTGGTGGTATTCCTCCCTTGGATATGGTATAATTGATAGCTATTGCCCAAGCTACTAAGACAATTATTCTTGGTCCGAGCAGTTCTGGAATTATTGTTCCAGGAAAAGTTTTGCTAGGGACTCACGAAAGTGAATTTTACACCCCTGGCTCAGTGGGATTAATTACCCGTGGTAGTTATCTGATCTACGAAGTGGCTTTTGGCTTAACTCAAGCCAACCTAGGACAGTCAATCGCGATTAACCTTGGCAGTGAAGCAATTGTTGGTTCTTCGTTTAGCTATTGGCTGGAGGTTTTGGAAAAAGATAAAGCTACAAACGTTATTGTCCTAGTTGATCAGACTGGTGGCGGCTACGAAGACGTGGCCGCCGCTGCCTATATAGCCCAGGAAATCCATAAACCAGTGATTTCCTACATTGCAGGACGTTATACACCAGAGACACAACTAATTAGTAACCCTAGTGCTATGCTATCGACTCACCTACCAGAGGCTATGAGTAATATGACTAAAGTGTCTACGGCACAGGGAAAAGTGGCAGTATTTAAGCAAGGGAGAATCCCAGTAGCCGAACGCCCTTCCCAAATTCCCATCTTGGTTCAAAAGGCTCTCGAGCATTGACAGGCATTGATTCGCCACCCCATTACCCATTGGTCGGATTTACATCATACTTTGCATACTACAAACTGACATGGGTAATGTGGGTTATAACCGGTAACCTACAACCTACAACCTACAACCTTTAACCTACAACTTTTAACCTTGTTAAGCCTAGTTTTTTGCAAAGTATCGTTAAGCGGGCTGGAATTTGGTTGAGATTGTTTACTAGAAAACAATCCTTTGGAAATAAATCGATAAAATAGAGGATGTAGGGTTTATGATAAGACCCAACTAATCGTCGTTTTCAACTGACCTAGTTTAAATTTAAATTAATTTATGGAACTTAGTGGCTCATCTGCCAACTCTTCTGACCCTCACCCATATAGATGGGCAGAAGTCTTGGGTACGGTAATTGCGCTGTTGACCTTAACATTACCTTTGTTGATCATCGCTTACTACTCTTCTTCAAATAACTACGTTAATGTTTTGCCACAACCCACCTACTCGCCTACGAGATTAGAAAATTGACATACAAGTTTTTTAGATAACCAAAGAAGGATATGTGGGTGCGCTGATTTAAAAACCTTCAATAGCTCAGGTGTAATAGAAAATGCCAGCGTCATGTCTCCTAGGCAATGGCGTAAGGGGGATTCTGTGAAATCTCAGCTTTATAGAAAGTTTGAGTTGAATGGTATACCACTTGCCTTGGCTCCTTGATGATAGTTAACAGCGGACTTGGAAAAGGAGAAAGGGGAATCAGAGGAGATTGGTGTCGTCTCTTTCACCCAGGCTACCTCTGATCAAGCAAAGGGAAGGGAGACAAGGGAAAACCATCAACAATGAACAACAATGAACAATTACCAGTCTCCGTCGCTATATGCCAGCTTAAGTTGGTAGCCTTCACCCATAACCTTTCACTTTTCACTTTAACTAAATCTCTAAGGCAAAAAAACCTTTAATTTAAAGAGAATGAAAAAAATATAACTAGAAAATAAAAGAGTTTGTAAAGTTGCGGAATTTCCCGGTTTAGGGATTGAAAATTATGTCAATGTGCGTAAAGATTAATTTCGCCTAACTCCATCTTTGGGCGTATTCCCAAAATGATTTTCATCGCAAAAGGATTCTGGCAACACTTAACTAATGTAGGTTTACTGACTTTGGTTTACCTTGGGCTGGCAAACTTAGTCCATGGATTGATTGGAGGGAATACATTAGTACCACCAGTTTGGTCTCCCACAGGAATTACCCAAGCAACCGTATTACTACTAAGGGAGCATCTTTGGTGGTTAACCGAACACCAAGGAGTTTTGCCATCGGTTTCTTGGGGACAATTTTTCTGGACTGTGTCGCCTCAGAGGTTCTGGCCAGTTTCTGGGATCACTGCTTTAGGCTATATCTTGTCAGTATTGCTCTCGATAGGATTGGCACTGTGGTGGCAGCTTCGTCCTTCCCTAGAACGGCGACGAGATGTATTGGGTTTCCTAGGGGTGTCGATGTTTGCCACACTCATCGCTCCGACTGTCAGTCTAACTCACTTACACCTGAGTGGTGAATTTGATGGTAGGAATTTCGGCTGGATGTGGTGGCAATGGTGGTTAGGGGACTTAATGGTGGTTTTAGTCGTAGTACCAGTGTTTTTAGTTTGGTGCTACCTAGTGAAGGAGTTGAAGGTTGGCAGGTTCAAGGTTGAGAAAGTTGAAGAGTCAACCCAAACTAACCTCCAACTGTCTAACCAACAACCGTTAACCCCTCAAGCAAGCATAAAGATAAAGCAAATTATTTTGGTAGCTATCTGGCTGATTTCACTCTTGACAGTGAGTTGGGGAGTGTTTGGGTCGGACATTGCGCCAGAAATGGCAACCTATCCCCTCGCCTGCTTGATATTTCCCTGGCTGATTTGGGCTGCCCTCCAATTTGGTCAACGCCTGACCACCCTAGGCTGCTTGATGGTATCGAGCATTGCCATTGTAGGAACCAGTTTGGGTACCGGACCGTTTCTTGCCAGCACCGGGAACTTGAGCGAAGCAGTTCCCCTACTACAGGTTTTTATGATACTGATGGCGACAATCCCTTTATTCTTGGCAGCGACTACATCAGAACGAAACTCAGCAGCAGAGTTGTTGCGCTTAAGCGTTGCCAAATACCGCAGCATCTTCGAAAATGCTGTCGAGGGCATTTGTCAGACCACACCTGACGGACGCTATATCAGTGCTAACCCCGCACTAGCGAGAATATATGGCTATCAATCACCGGAAGAACTCATAGCAAGTGTCACCGATATTGCCCACCAACTTTACGTTGATCCTCAACGACGGGCAGATTTGCTTCTACAGCTACAGGAAGATGGTGTTGTTTCAGGGTTTGAAGCACAGATTTATCAAAAAGATGGTACTATAATTTGGATTTCCAAAAACGTGCGGGCTATCCGCGATAGTAGTAACTTTCTACTCTACTACGAAGCTACTGTTGAGGAGATCACAGAGCGCAAGCACGCTCAAGAGGCACTCCGTAACCAGAATGAACGGCTGGAACATCAATTTCAAGAGCGAACAGCTACCTTGAGGCAGCTCAATCGACAATTAATCGCGGAGGTTCTTGAACACAAGCGCATTGAGGATGCACTTAGGGAGAGTGAGGAACGGTTTGCTCTGGCTATTCAAGCTAACACCAACGGACTCTTTGAAATCAACCTGAAAACCTATGATCATTACTACTCGCCCCAATTTCTCAGCCTGATTGGCTACCCATTGGATCAAGAGGGACCGACCATTAATGAATTACTGGCGCTGATTCATCTTGAGGATCAAGATCAGGTCAAAGCCATCCTAGATAACCTATGTGCTGGACGAAGTTCTCAGCGATGCAGCGCGGTCTTGGGGGTTTCCCCCATGAGCGACTGCATCAAGAAGTGGAAACAAAGGTTTCGTCTGCTGCGCAAAGATGGCTCAATTTCCTGGATTCTCTCGACTGGTCTAGTGATCTCAGATGATCAAGGTAAAGTGGTTCGTCTAGTCGGTACCTTTACTGACATTACTGATAGCCAGAGAGTTAAAGCCTTATTAGCTGGACAAAATCGTATCCTGGAAATGATTACCCAGTGGGAGAAGCTGCCAGATGTACTAGACCAACTGGCTCGATTGATTGAGCAGCAATTTCCCAAAATTAGGTGTGCCTTCTTCCTGGTGGACAAAAATGGGGTTAATTTGCGTTATACTGCCGCTCCCAGCCTTCCAGAATCCTACATTCAGGGGATTGATGGTATGGTTATTGGTCCATATATGGGTTGCTGTGGCACTGCCGCCTATTGGCGAGAACCGGTCATGGTTAAGGATATTGCCACTCATCCCTTGTGTCGAAGTATAAGGGATTTGGCACTTTGCCACAATCTCAGAGGGTGTTGGTCTATCCCGATTTTGTCCACTCAAGGGACGGTGCTAGGCACCTTCTCAACCTATTACACTGAACCTCATACCCCAAACCGCGAAGAGCAAGAACTGGCGGATAAGGCCACCCAACTCGCTAGAATTGCCATTGAGCGCTCTGTGGCACAGGAGGATGTGCTCCGTACAAATGCCATGCTCAAAGCGCAACAAGAAGCTGCCATTGATGGAATTTTAGTGGTTGATGAAAATTTTCGGGTGGTTTCCTACAACCACCGTTTCTGTGACTTGTGGCAGACTCCAGAACAGTTGTTTCAAGCCAATCATATTAAAGAATTGCTCAAGCAGGTGAGTTCTCAACTGAACCATCCCGAAGAATTTCTGGCTCAGGTGGACTATCTTCAGGCTCATCCCAAAACAACGAACTACGATGAACTTTTAATCAAGGATGGGCGTATTTTTGACTTTTATTCAGCACCAGTGCTTACCAGTGGTGGGGATTACTATGGTAGAATCTTCTGTAACCGAGATATCACTGAACGCAAGCTATCAGAGGCAAAACTACGGCAGGCGGAACAGAAGTATCGCAAATTAGTTGAGTCAGCTGGTGATGCCATTCTGATGGCAGATGCGGAAACCGGAATCATCCTGGAAGCCAATCAGATGGCGGAACAGATGCTGGGCCGTGGGAGATCTGAAATTATTGGGTTACATCAGAGTAAGATTATTCCACGAGAACGATTCAAAGCCTACTCCCAAATTTTCCAGCAACATGTGGAGGCAGGGGGTGTATTTCAAGTAGAACTGGAATTACTGCATCAAGTTGGTACAACCGTGCCTGTAGAAGTTAGTGGGACTACTTTAGAGCTGCAAGGGAAGACAGTTGTGCAGGGAATTTTTCGAGACATTAGCGATCGCAAACAGGCAGAACAGGCGTTGAAGCAGGCTAAAGTTGAGGCGGAAGTAGCCAATCGGGCTAAGAGTCAATTTTTAGCCAACATGAGCCATGAATTACGTACCCCCCTTAACGGAATTTTAGGTTATGCCCAAATCCTCCAAGAGGAACCTAATCTGAGCGCTACGCAAAAAGAGCAGCTGAGTATTATTCAGCAAAGTGGTCAGCATCTGTTAACCCTACTCAATGACATCCTGGATCTATCAAAAATCGAAGCCAGAAAAATGGAACTGGATGTCAGAGATTTTCAGTTTCCCAAGTTTCTGGAAGGTATTGTGGAAATTGTGGTGATCAGTGCTAAACAAAAAAACATTTCATTCCGTTACGAATTCCTTTCGCCCCTCCCTGAATTTGTCAAGGGTGATGAAATAAGACTGCGACAAGTTCTGATGAACCTTTTGGGAAATGCTGTCAAATTTACAGATACTGGCGAGGTAACGTTTAAAGTTGGTTATTTGGGGTGTTCAGAGTTGAACGTTGATCGGTCTTTAACCGAAAAGCAAGGTACTCAAAAAATGCGCTTTGTCATAGCAGACACTGGCATTGGTATCCCACCAAAACAACTAGCAGAAATATTTTTGCCATTCCATCAAGTGGGTAACACTGACCGTCAGGTTAATGGTACAGGCTTAGGACTATCGATTAGTAAACGTTTAGCGGAATTAATGGGTAGTGAATTAAAGGTTAAAAGCACTGTAGGTCAAGGTAGTATTTTTTGGCTAGATTTAGATTTACCAGATGTTTCCCAGGAACAACAAGGAGGACAAGGAATTGTAGAATCCACTAAGGAAGAGAAAGCTGAAGAGGTTATGCCTGTAGCGCCATCGCCAGAGAAAATCTCCGTTCTGTATGAACTCGCCATCATCGGTGATATTAGAGGGATCCAAGAGGAAGCTAATTTGATTGAACAGTTGGATGATAAATTCATCCCCTTTGCTCAAAATTTGCGTCAATTATCAAAAGGCTTTCAAGAAAGACAAATACTGGAATTTGTGGGCCAGTACATGGATAAAAAATACCGCGAATAACCTCGTCAACCAAATAATTTAAAAAATAGATAAACTGAGTTGAAATAAAATACAAAAATTTTGTAAAATCAAGCCATTAAAATGATTGTTTAATCCAGAAATAATTTATTATATTTTTAGGGGTGTATTTTGAAGGTTTATTTTAAAATGTCAATAACTATTTTTTTTGGGAGATGATATCCGATTAGTTTGACTTTTAGAATTAGCCATTGATTAGCGACAAACCCCAATAACGAGTTCATGTGATTATGAATATTTCCTCAGTAACTCAAACTAATAATTATTCCTCTTCCAGGAAAATTACCCTAACTGAGAGCTATAACAAAATTGGCTATAAAGGTGTAATTGTGATTGTTGATGATAGTCCGACTAATTTAGGGGTGATGTTTGAGTTGTTGAGCAATTCTGGCTTCAAAGTCTTAGTCGCTCAAGATGGCTATAGTGCCCTCCAGAAAGTCAACTATACTCAACCGGATCTAATCTTACTGGATATTATGATGCCCGGAATTGATGGGTTTGAAACTTGCCGTCGCTTGAAAGCTCAAGAGTCAACTAGAGACATCCCAGTTATTTTTCTGACGGCTCGTACTGATACTCTCGAAAAAGTTAAAGGTTTCAAACTCGGTGCAGTAGATTATCTCACCAAACCAGTGCAGCAGGAAGAAGTAAGAGCGAGAGTCAACACTCACTTGAAACTCGGGCGTTTACAAAAGCAACTACAAGAACAAAATTTTCAACTTCAACAGGAAATCAAGCAGAAACAAGAAGCTGAGCATAAATATCGCAGTATATTTGAAAATGCCACTGAAGGCATTTTTCAAGTTACACCAGAAGGACAATTTATCACCGCTAATCCAGCACTCGCAAGTATTTTGGGCTATCAGTCGCCAAAAGAACTGATTAATCAAGTCACCGATATTGGGACACAACTCTACCTCGAACCGATGCGTCGTGACGATATATTAGCCCTAATCCACAAAGAAGAAACCTTATCAGACGTTGAGTCCGAGGTCTATCGGAAAGATGGTATGGTAATTTGGATTTCGGAAAATATACGAGCAGTCAGAGACAATTTTGGTGATTTACTCTACTACGAAGGGACAGTTAGCGACATTACAGAGCGAAAAAAATATGAAGATGAACTTCGTCGTGCCCGAACCCAAGCTGAGCTTTTGCTGCTTAATATCTTGCCCCAACCGGTTGCAGAACAGTTAAAAAAAGGAGAACGTACCCTGGCAGAAAGTTTTGAAGATGTAACTGTTTTGTTTGCTGATTTAGTTGACTTTACCAAACTATCAACCCAAACCTCTCCCACCGAACTGGTCGAAATTCTGAATGTAATTTTTTCAGAGTTTGACCAACTAGCTGAGGAGCATGGTGTGGAAAAAATTAAGACGATTGGTGATGCTTATATGGCTGTTGCCGGTCTGCCAAAACCCTGCAAGTATCATGCGGACGCGATCGCTAAAATGGCATTGGATATGCAAAAATTAATTGCCCAGTACAATGCTCAAACGAATCAAAATTTCCGTCTCAGGATTGGCATCAACAGTGGACCAGTGGTGGCTGGGGTAATTGGAATCAAAAAATTCAGCTATGATTTGTGGGGTGATACGGTAAATATGGCTAGCCGTATGGAATCTCAGGGTATACCAGGTGGCATTCAGGTTACAGGTACAACATATGAAAAATTAAAAGATAAGTACCTGTTTGATAAACGGGAACCGTTTGAAGTCAAAGGCAAAGGGAAAATGACTACTTATCTGCTCACAGGTCCATTAGCAATGGGTAATGGGTAATGGGTAATGGGTAATTGACCTAACTATACATGAGTTGACCCTTGACGGATTTCTTTAGTTCAGCCTTTAGATCAGCAGTTTAGCAACACCCTAAATTAAACTAACCCATGGAAAAATAACCCAGATTGAGCAACCTGTGCTACTATCTGGGAAAATCCTCCTAGCTGAGATCACCAATGGGTAAGGTTCTGGTGTTAAACGCCTCCTATGAGCCGCTCAACATCACCAACTGGCGACGGGCGGTTGTGTTGTTGATCAAGGGTAAGGCAGAGCGTATCGAACATAACGGCAAATACGTTTACGCAGATTTTCCACTGCCTACAGTGATTAGACTGCGCCATTACGTCCGGGTACCCTACAAAGAGATTCCCCTTACCCGTCGTAACATCCTGCACCGTGATGGTCACTCTTGTCAATACTGCGGTTACAGTGGTGATGACTTAACGTTAGATCATGTAATTCCTCGTTCTCGCCATGGAGGTGACTCCTGGGAAAATCTTGTTACAGCTTGCGTGCGCTGCAACGTCAAAAAAGGGAATCGCACCCCTAAAGAAGCCAACATGATGTTGCGAACCCAACCCCGGAGACCTTATAGTAGTCTCCACTTTGAAATTGCTAAAGACTTAAAAACTGGACGGCATCAGGAGTGGCGGAAGTATGTGATTGGTGCTTAGTCCGCTAATTCATCCCACGATTAATGAAGCCAAAAGGGGGTTGAGCAATGGCTAATGAGTAATGGCTAATGAGTAATGACCAATGGCTAATCACCAATGGCTAATGACTAATGACTCATAACTAATGACTAACAATTTACTTAACAGTGGTGCATCTAGCTTAGATTCAGAACAGGTTGATGCTAAAGCGCAACCGTCATCTACTCAAGATGTAAATCCTTCCGTGGGAAATTCCCAAACAACAAGGCGGCAGTCTACATCAGGTTCAAAAGTACATTCAAAAGTACAACAGTTCCAAGAGACTCTAGAGCGTCATCAAAATGAGCGGCAACTGATCATCCTACAAGATTTCCCTGACCCAGATGCTCTCTCTAGCGCTTGGGCTTACCAGCTGATTGCCCAGGAGTATAATATCCAATGCGATATTGTCTATGCTGGGACCCTCTCTCACCAGGAAAACATTGCCCTGGTTAAGCTGACTGGTTTACCAGCCAAACGCTCCAGTGTCGAGACCACAAAAAATCAAGATTTATCGGTGTATCAGGGCTATGTGCTGATTGATAACCAGGGTACAACCACCCAGCTATTACCGATTGTTACCAAGGCGAATATTCCTCTAATTGCCATCTTTGATCATCACAGTAGTCAAGGGGAGTGGAAAGCAGAATTTATTGACCTTCGTCCTCAAGCAAGAGCCACCGCGACGCTATTAACCCATTACCTTCAGGCTGGGTTACTACAGCTCGATAGTAGCATTAGTGAACATATCAAATGTGCGACAGCTTTGATGCATGGTCTGCGCTCTGATACTAATATGCTGATGCAGGCTCAGGAAGAGGATTTCTTGGCAGCTGGATATCTGAGCCGCTTCTATGACACTCAACTCCTTAACGCTATACTCAAGACATCTCGATCTCGTCGAGTGATGGATGTTATTGAGCGATCGCTTAAATATCGCATTCTCCAAGATAACTTCTCTATGGCTGGTGTGGGCTATCTTCGCTATGAAGACCGGGATGCTATTCCCCAAGCTGCTGACTTTTTAGTTACTGAAGAAAATGTTCACACTGCTGTGGTTTATGGGATTGTTTACGATGAAGACCAAGAATTAGAAGTGGTGATTGGTTCCTTGAGAACCAATAAGTTAACCCTCGACCCTGATGAATTTATCAAAGAAGCTTTCGGTCAAGACAGTCATGGGCGTTTCTTTGGTGGTGGACGCATGATGGCTGGTGGCTTTGAAATTCCGACGGGATTCTTGAGTAGTTTTAATGACAAATCGGAGTATGCCAAGCTCAAGTGGGAGGTGTTTGATACCCAAGTCAAGCAAAAACTACTGCGATTAGTTAATCCCCAGGATACTGTTATCTAAACTCACATCTTGCACCATTCTCAATAAGCTTGGTTCATGTAGGGTGGGCAGTGCACCAGACAGATAATGAACCTTGCAAAGCGCGTTGGTAGGCACTGCCCACCCGAAGATTAATGACAATGGTGCAAGTACTCAGTAAACTAACTAATACCAACTGATGAACTCAGGAGTATTTTAAGTGTAGCGATCGCATTTTAAGCTACTGTTAACAATCAGCCCATGGAACTCTACTTAATTCGCCACGGTATTGCTGCTGAGCGAGGCACCTACAACAACGATCGAGAGCGGCCACTGACCAAAATTGGCCATGAAAAAACTAGTAAAGTAGCAAAGGAGCTCCATAAACGAGGGCTAAACTTTGACCTAATCTTGACTAGTCCATTGGTCAGAGCTAAGGAAACCGCTGCTATCCTCCAAGATGTTGGTTTAGGCTCATTGGTTGAAGAGTCGGATAGTCTCGCTCCTGAGGGTGACATTCACCAATGGCTCAGCTGGCTACAGCAGAGGTGGAGAAAGACTGATGTTCAAAGACGTTTGGCTCTAGTTGGTCATCAACCGGATTTAGCTAATTGGGCGGAAATGTTGGTGTGGGGAGTATCCGATCAAAAACTAGTGCTAAAAAAAGCTGGAGTAATTGGGTTAAAGCTTCCTAATACTGGGAAGCCCTTCGGTCGCAGTGAGCTATTCTTGCTGACCTCACCCAAGTGGTTAGTATAGCAATCTTTCAGGGTTGATGGTGTTCGGAATCTCCCCCCATTCATGGGTCAGAGAAGTCAAAGAGTGCTATAATATAGTCATCACAGTAAAAATAATCTTTGTAGCACGGAAGACTTAAGCACTAATCTCTGGTAAGTTGGCCTGAGATGAATGAAGATTCTGTAGGTAATAACATGATAGCTTGCGAGTACCAGCCAGGTTTAGAAGGCATTCCAGCAGCTCAATCCAGTATCAGCTACGTTGATGGGCAGAAGGGAATACTAGAGTATCGTGGCATTAGGATCGAAGAACTCGCATCAAAAAGTACTTTCCTAGAAGCCGCGTATCT
Organism: Moorena sp. SIO4A5; assembly: GCF_010672005.1. NCBI lineage: Bacteria > Bacillati > Cyanobacteriota > Cyanophyceae > Coleofasciculales > Coleofasciculaceae > Moorena > Moorena sp. SIO4A5. Next base: position 71,216 of record NZ_JAAHHZ010000002.1, read on the forward strand.
ACTGATTTGGGGTGAGCTCCCTACTAAGAACGAACTTTATGAATTCCAGGAGGACGTTCGCCTCCACCGACGGATCAAGTACAGCATCCGGGACATGATGAAATGTTTTCCAGAAACTGGTCATCCGATGGATGCTCTACAAGCCTCTGCTGCTGCTTTGGGTCTGTTTTACTCCAAGCGGGCTTTAGACAATCCACAATACATTCGGGGAGCCGTGGTTCGCCTGTTGGCTAAGATCCCTACCATGGTAGCAGCATTTAAGCAGATGCGCAAAGGGGACGATCCAGTACGCCCTCGGGATGATCTTGACTATGCAGCTAACTTTCTGTATATGCTCAATGAGGAAGAGCCCACTCCCCTAGAGGCTCATGTCTTTGATGTTTGCCTGACACTCCATGCCGAACATACTATCAATGCCTCTACTTTTTCGGCTCTGGTGACTGCTTCTACTCTTACTGACCCCTATGCAGTAGTGGCATCAGCGGTGGGAACTCTAGCTGGTCCGTTACACGGAGGGGCGAATGAAGAAGTGATTACCATGTTGGAAACCATAGGCTCAGTGGGCAATGTCCACCCATACTTGGAGGAGCGCTTGCAGCGCAAAGAACGAATTATGGGTTGTGGTCACCGAGTCTATAAGGTAAAAGACCCGCGAGCAACTATACTTCAGAACTTAGCGGAACAACTGTTTAAGGAATCTGGCACAGACAAATACTACGACATTGCTTTGGAGTTGGAGAAAGCAGTGGAGGAAAAACTGGGTCACAAGGGGATTTATCCCAATGTGGATTTCTATTCCGGCTTAGTTTACCGGAAGCTGGGTATTCCGAGTGACTTGTTTACACCAGTGTTTGCGATCGCACGGGTTGCAGGTTGGCTAGCTCACTGGAAGGAACAGCTAGCCGTCAATCGAATTTTTAGACCTACTCAAGTCTACACTGGCACTCACGATGCTCCCTATATTCCTATGGAAGCTCGTTAGTCGTTAGTCATTAGTCGTTAGTCATTGGTCATTGGTCATTGGTCATTTGGGCGTTGGTGATTCTTGAGGGAAGTCCCACGAATAATCATGTACTCGGCTCCCTCGGCCAAATGCCTAAGTTTTTATACCTAGTTTTCCTCCTTTTAAAAGCTGACAGCTGAGTGCTGATAGCTGTTCGCGTAGCGTGCGTGGCACAGGCTTCTAGCCTGTGATAAGTGCGCATATGCCTAGGAAAATAATAATTACCAATTACCAATTACCAAGTAACTAATGAAATTTCCATTAACCAAAAAATTCAATAAATTTATAATTTGGACATTAATAGGAGTGGTAGTCCTGGTAGGAGTTAACACTATCATTCCTGCCCCTCGCCATACCCCAAAAACCACCAATAAAATTCAAGGAATTTGGCTAACTCATGTCGGTAACAACTTTCTATCCTATACAGGACAAACTGACAATGTATTTCACCAGTTATCTGGTCTGAATTTTAATCGAATTTACGTTGATGTTTATAATGGTGGAACTACCTATCCTAGTAACTATTCCCTCAAAAATAACTGGATTACCTTACCCTTCACCGACCCCCTAAAAGCCGCTATCAAAGAAGGTGAACGTCAAGGCTTAAAAATCTATGCTTGGTATGAGCATGGCATGATGCTTCATCTTAATTCAAAATTTGCTAAGCAGCATCCCAATTGGCTCCTGAAGACGTCAACAGGAGAAAAAGCTATCGATCAACATCTGTGGCTAAATCCAAACCACCCAGATGTTCAACAGTACTTCATTAATTTATTTACTGAAGTTGCTAAGAACTATCCCAACCTCTATGGTATTCAACTAGACGATCATTGGGGCATTCCAACTCAATTTGGAAATCACGCCAGAGTGATGACGGAATTAACCCGTAAAATTTACCAAGCGGTTAAAAAAATTAACCCTAATTTAATTATATCTCTTTCTCCCAATTCCCCAAGCTTTTCCTACAGAAAATATTCTCAAAATTGGTTGTATTGGATCCGCCAAGGCTTGATTGATGAAGTGATTGTCCAAATTTATCGCAAGACCAGCCAAGAAGTAATCAATACTCTAAGATCGTCTGGTTTACGAGAAGCTAGTTATTACGTTCCGGTAGCCGTAGGTATCTACAGTGGAGAATTCTATCGCCCTAAGCCCATAAATGAACTCAACAAGCAGATAGAAATTGCCCAAAACAATGGTTATGGTTATTCTCTTTTCTGCTGGGAATCTACCTATAGTCCTTTTCGTCGTCTAAAACCAGAGCACAAAGAAGCATTTGTTAAAACTTACTTGAGCATAAAGAAGCTTTTTTTTAACCTTATAAATTTTTTGTAACTATTAGTTTAAGCAGTCAGCTATAGCAAAGGTAAAAGGGAACAGGGAACAGGGAACAGGGAACAGGGAATAGGGAATAGGGAATAGGGAATAGGTAATAAGGAAAAAAAATTTCTGTACCTCATAGCTATCAGAAACACTATAGATGAGGCGAAACGATTTACTTAACTGACCTGTTTTAACCCATTAATCCTCTTTATCCTCTTGCCTTGTCTATAGATAAATCCTCAAAACCAATTAAATTTAGTAAAATTTTATTAAGTTTAATTAAGCTATGCCCTACCATGAAGCAAAACCTGATTGAAGGGAAGGTGAGCTCCCAGCTAACCCGACTAACGATACCGATGATTTGGGGAGTGTTTGCAGTTATTGCTTTCAACCTGATTGACACCTATTTTGTCGGACAACTGGGAACCAAACCCCTAGCAGCTATGAGTTTCACCTTTCCCGTGGTGATGACTTTAGGTAGTCTAGCGATGGGGTTAGGGGTGGGAGCATCCTCTGTGATTGCCCGTGCCATTGGAGAAGGGGATCTCCAGAAAGTGCGGCGACTGACAACAGATAGTCTAACCCTGTCTCTGCTAGTAGTAGCACTGTTCACGTTCCTGGGATTAGCAACTATCGATCCCCTATTCACGGCCTTAGGAGCTGATGCCGATTTGCTACCACTGATTCGTAGTTACATGCAGATTTGGTATTGGGGAATGATTTGTCTGGTTATCCCGATGGTGGGTAACAATGCTATCCGCGCTTCCGGCAATACTGCTATTCCCAGCGTGATAATGACGGTTGCTGCATTCGTCAATATTGCCCTCGATCCAGTATTAATCATCGGACTGGGAGGATTTCCTCGATTAGAACTGGCAGGGGCAGCGATCGCAACAGTAATTTCCCGCGCCACCACCCTAGTTGTAGCCTTGTGGTTTCTCAACAATCGGCTGCAGATGCTTTGCTTCAACCTGCCCAAGCTGAGAGTAATTTTAGAATCCTGGAAAAAAATTCTCTATGTGGGTTTGCCTGCTGCTGGAACCAGCATGGTATTTCCCATATCTATTGGTGTGATCACTGGGTTGCTAGCTGGTTACGGAACTATCGCAGTCGCAGGTTTTGGCATTGCCTCACGAGTAGAATCCTTTAGCCAGATTGTCCTAATTGCAATCTCTGCCAGCATTGGACCGTTTGTAGGGCAAAACTGGGGGGCGAAAAAATACCTCCGTGTCCATCAAGCCTTGCGTCTAAGTTTCCTATTTTGCTTATTTTGGGGAGTGCTAGTAACAGTGATTCTTGCTGCCACAGCTCCTTGGTTAGCCTCCCTGTTTAACAGCAACCCAGAAGTAATCACAATTACCGCCACTTACCTAGTTATTGTCCCGATTAGCTATGCCGGAGCAGGCGTGATTCTAGTTGCCAGTTCCACCTTTAATGCCTTAGGTAAACCCTTACCATCAGTGGTGATGATGGTGACTCGGATGGTAGTGCTTTACATACCATTGGCCTATCTAGGCAGTCAGCTATTTGGGGTGAATGGTATCTTTGCCGCTGCCTGTATTTCTAATGTAGCTGTTGGCTTAGGGGCATATATCTGGAATCAGAAAACCTGTAATATCAAAACTGTCTTAGAATTGGATAAAAATTCAGTTTCTGCTGGTATGGGTTAGCTTTGAGGTAAGCTATCAGCGATCAGCTATCAGCTATGAGCTATCAGTTATCAGCTATCAGCGATCAGCGATCAGCGATCAGCGATCAGCTTTCAGCTTTCAGCTTTCAGCTTTCAGCCAAAGGCTGACTACTGACCACTGACGGCTGACAGCTGTTCCCGTAGCGTGGGTGGAACAGGCTTCTAGCCTGTGATAAGTGCCCATAGGCTTACCTTCTGATTTCACTGCTTCCAGCTCCAAAGCTCCCTAAAAACATGTACCTCACCTAATTTAAAAGCGCTATATAAAACAATAGTGTTCCGCAGGCTGCAAAACCTTATGCCTGTCAATACAAATGATTAATTTCTAATCCTTTTCCCCGATATCAACTATGATAATTACTCAACCATAGTAGCTATAAAAACGTTAACTACTAGTAACTTAAGTCGCTATAACTATTATTTGTAAATAAATGTAATTTTTTTTAATTAGCCCTTGCATTTTTTCGAGAATTTATCTATACTAAAGAAGGTAAAGACTGATACTAATAACCGCGCTGAGCATGGCCGTTAATCATCACCAGCGCGGCTTTCCTCCCAACCAAGTAGGAGTTACTTCTATAATGCAAAAAAAAATCACGATCATCAATCCCGGCTTTTCAGCAAGTCACCGGCTCTCCCTTGGCAATACTGAATTCTGACCTCGAAGACTGTAAGCATTCAGCTTATGGGCTATGGGCACGCTACTTGAGCGGCCATGCGGCCATTGGGTGCATCTCCTCAAAGCTGATAGGAAAGCGCACCGGACTGTTTACTCGATTGATTAAACACAACTTGGAGTTCTTCGTAATCTAAATTAATCATGACTCTTCTGATTGCTGAATAAGAAGGAACACGAGCATGCATGAATTTGAAGTCTACTAATTAATTCGGGCTCGGTGGCGTTCCACAAATCTACCCAATTGTCGATAACCTCAATAACCACTGATCATCCCCATAATGATAATTAGAAGCACTAGCCATAGAGGATGACGAAGACCATGAGGATCAAGGGTGATCAAGTATTTGCAAGAGAAACGTCGATTAAGCTTTTCTCCAGGATTTGGGTATATTATGGTAATTATGCCATTTTTTCGGGCTATTGCTTCACTATAAACCTTTTTCCTCTATAATGGAACAGCCCTGCCACTGGCGAGGGGATTTGCCAAAATACCGCCGGAAATCTCGACTAAACTGAGATGGGCTAGAGTAACCCACTTGATATGCGGCCTCAGCAACTGTAGAGCCACTCACAATAAGCCTGGATGCATCATTGAGGCGATGAAGCTTAATAAACTGAATAGGGGAATAAGTCGTGATTTCCTTGAACTTGCGGTGAAACGCTGCGCGGCTCATGCCTGCTTCCTTGGCCAATTCGTCAATCGAGATAGCTTCATGAAGATTGGCTCTCAGGAAGGTCAAGGCCCGCGATATTTTCTGCATTCCTCCACCAAATGCTTGGTAAACCGAGCACCCAGCCTCGCCTCGAAGAACGGCAAACATCAGTTCTTTAAGCCTACCGTTGCCGAGTATATTGAGGGCAACAGGATCATCTAGCAATTCCAGGATGCCCTGAAGTGCCTTCGTAAATTCGTTATCCCATTTGGCCACAGTTAGCCCAGGTACTATTTCGGTACTGGAGGTGCTGGAACTGTCTATAGCTGCCATGTCAATAACAGTTTCAAACATTGTGGGAGTCTCAATGCCCAACCAAAGACCAAGTAGGGGTTTTTCCGGTGATGCCTCGATCACCTCTGCCTCTACAGGAAGAGGCAGCGTACAGCACAAGTATTGGTTCTTATCATAGATTTGCGTTGTGCCGTTCAAATATGCTCGTTTCCTACCCTGGACAATGGCGCAAATGCCAGGTTCGTATACCCCTGGCAATCGTTCCACAAGGTGACTCGTTCGAAACAGTTGTAATCCCTCAATAGGGGTATCGTTTACGCCCTCGGAACTTGCGTGACGATTAATAAGATGGACAATCTTACACATATTCATGAATCTAGGATGACTTATTTTGACTATATTGATCCTTTTCTGAGATAAATAGGCAAAAAAATGAGAGGAATAGGCTTGTTTTAGAAGATTCCAAGGGATTAATCTGCAAGTAGACGCAGAGCGCTTGGGGCACATTCTAAGGTCATAAATGCTCTGTGGAGAAGTCCTGAAAATCGTGCTGAATACTCTGCTAATCAAACTATGTAGATAGGAATAAAACATGTTTAATATGATCCTTAATCCCGGAAAAAACGAGATTTCCTTTAAAAGCCAGGGATATACTCTAGCTGCTAATCTATATGTTCCTAGAGACTTTGATCCCTCTAACAGCTATCCAGCTGTTATCTATTCGCCTCCCTTCAATCAGGTCAAGGAACAAAGTGGTGCGATCTATTGCCACAAGCTGGCCGAGAGGGGCTATGTTGCTTTAGCCTTCGACCACGTTGGCTATGGTGACAGTGAAGGTGAAATTCGCAACTATGAGAACGCCAACATTAAGATGGAAAGCATCCGCGATGGGATTAGTTTTCTGGGCACCTTACCCTTTGTTAATCGAGATCGCCTTTTTGGCCTTGGCATGTGCGCCAGTGGTGGCTATATGGCCCTGGTGGCAACTACGGATAAAAGGCTCAAAGCTATCGCAACCGTCTCTGGGATGATGAGTAATCAAACAAGTTATTTCAAAACGATGGACCGTGAAACTGTTTGCGCTACCATCGCAACAGCAAATGCGGGACGGCAAAAGTTTTATGAAACGGGTAAAGTCGAATACATCGATGGCCTTGGTATGGAAAGTTTGGATCTCGACTCCCTCGACAAAAAATCAGCTCAGTATGAAGGCTATCAGTACTACATGACCAAACGGGCTGGAGCTGAAACCTATCCTAACTACTCTCACAAGTCGCCAACTTTTATGCTGGAAACACCAATGCTAGCTGATGCTCAGTCCTATGCACCTTATCTTTACACACCCTACATCGGTATCTACGGTGAGAAGGCATTACAGGATACTGGCTCATTGACAGTAAAATTTTATGAGGCTGCAAGCGAACCGAAAGAGCTGGTTGAGATTTCAGGTGCAAGTCATGTATCGCTCTATGACATCAATGCAGATGTAGATCGTGCTATCACAGCAATAGATACATTCTTCCAAAAACATTAAAAGCTAATTTTGCCTTGAAATTAATACTGATACCAAATCCTGTTGAGATAGGTCCCTTATTATCAATTAATATTTATGTATATCAGTCTTTTATCAATAAGAAAGGGTTCTCTGTAAGCCGGATTTGGTATGACATTGCTGAGGGGGTGACATGAGCAATGAAAAGCTTGCTGTATAAGGCTTTGAGGCCAATTAACTCAGGCAAGATACAGTCCCAAATTAACTCTCAATTCATTGTCTTGATGCAGCGCGCTGCATCAAGAAGCGCTGTAGTCTTTTTCTTTTACTTTCAAACTTTATTCCAAGAGGTAAAGCATTGGCTAACTTTTCAATGGCTAACTCTTTTGATTGATTGTAGCATAATAACTACAATATTTACTAAAATATAATTACGATCCTTTAGTTTAAATTTTAGATGCTTTTGATATAATAAGGGTAACTAACATTTTCAACAAAAATCCGTATGGGGGCTAGTGACGAATGGTTTACGCTATCAATTTGTTTATCTGCACCAGGAAACTTCACCAACTTATCAGCTGATGCCATTACTAAACTTGATGTAATCTGAGAGTTATCTTCAATTGTTAAAATTTTTGGAAGCTATCTGTAAACTCTAAGATATTAGATCCTAAGGTGATATTATCAGCAGGTATTATTTTTTTTATTCTACTTTTTCAGTCCCAAAGAAAAGTAGATACACCCTGCGCTTAGTTAATCTCTCGAATTCTTCGATTACAGAAACTGAAGCATCAAATTCCTGAGTATCCTTTATCAAGAACAATCATTGTTTGTGACGACGATAGAATCACAATCCAATTTTATTATTTCCCCATTGGTATAAGGATATGCGCGTAGCGCATATCCTTACCGATTGATAACAAACGAATTTTCTACTCTACTATTAGTAATATCCAAGACAAAAGCCGCTTTATTGATATCAACTTTTTAGGTTTTAGACAATGCGGCGTGTCCCAGCTAGACCTACAGCGAATAAGCCTAATCCCAGTAGAGTGGAGGGTTCCGGTACACTAACTGGTTTGGGGTCAGAGGGGCGGATAACTTTTATAGGGGATATTGCTGTTAGTTTACTACTGCCTTCACGATTAGACCCTACACTTTGCAGACGCACTCCAAACTTTTGCTCCTCAAACATATCGATCGTTAAGGCTTCTGTAGCGTGAGATAGGATAAAGCTAGTGGATTTAATATCATCAGTTCCGATACCATTGGTGCCAATCTTTAAACCAAAATCGAATGAGCCAGGGTTGCTAGGACCACCACCGTTCAGATTGACACCATTGCCAAGATTGCTAGTATTGGTTACCAAACTCCCGGTTACATCATTGCCACTAACACTCAAATCATTTGAGTTCAAATTGAAAGTGTCGTTAATATCGAAGAATACCCCAGTGATGTCGGCCAAGGTATCAGTCACTTCAAAGTTAAACTTAACATCATTGCCAACTTCCTCTAAAGTAATGTTGACTGTAGCTGGATCACCGGTAAACGGAGAAATATCGAAGTCAAGAACAGCCGCTTCGGCAGAGATGGCGTTCAATGTAGAAGCAGCGATTGTTACAGTAGCAGCTGCCATTAAAGAGGGCTTGATGTTCATGAGTGGTAATCCTTAACTGTTCTTAATTATCAGGATTACAGGCTGATGTTTGCATTCAGGTTAGTTCAATGTATCCGTAGTTGATGAGTTACTGTATCACTTCCGCAGATAGCCTAGGTCTAATCCCATAATGACGATAATTCCAATAATCCCGCAAAATTTTGTTGTGGTCAAAGCAGAGATTAGATGGCACTTCCCAAGGGTGAAAAATGCCCAGATTTTTAGCATCATCAGCGGCTTTGGGAACACCCGTTGCTGTAGCTAAAAAGACAATACTAATGGTATGCTTACGGGCATCACGATTAGGGTCGGAATACACCTGGAATTGCTCAATTAGTTCAACGTGTAAGCTGACTTCTTCCTTAGCTTCTCGCACCGCTGCTGTTTCTACCGACTCGCCGTAATCTACAAAGCCACCGGGAATTGCCCAGCCTAGGGGGGGATTCTGCCGTTCTATCAAAATAATCGGTCGATGGGGTCGGTCGATTAGTTCAATAATGATATCAACAGTGGGAGCAGGATTACGGTATTGAGTAGAAGTCATGGGTTAGATCAAATCTGGTTGAGTATTTATGATATAGCAAAGGGAGTAGGGAGTAGGGAGTAGGGAGTAGGGAGTAGGGAGTAGGGAGTAGGGAAATTCCGATCAAAAATTATCACAATTAATATTGTGAGAAATGCGATGTGTCCGATTAGCCTGACCCAAAAACTAGAGACTAGACGGAATTTTCTCTCTCGCCTGAGTTACAATAATCCTTTATTCAGCTTCACCACTACAGACTCAACTCGCCGACGATGCTTTACTGTTAAAGCTTTACCCTCAAAGCTTTACCGTCAAATTTTAAATTTTTAGTTACCAGAGGCAGTTGACATCGGTGGTGTAACTATCCCACTGAGGGGAAGGTGCTATGTTTACGCTCATCAATGCTTTATTTGCTTTGATCATGATCGGGATTCTACTCCTGATCGGCAGGTTTCTTAAACAAAAAGTTCGGCTATTTCAATCCCTTTATCTACCAGAATCTGTTATTGCTGGGGGAGTAGCATTGTTACTCGGACCAGCAGTATTGGGTGCGATCGCATCTACCCTATCAGGTACAGATTCATTACTGGCTGGGGGTCTGTTTCCGAAAACCATGGGAATAGTTTGGTCTCAGTCTCCTGGTGTCTTTATCAATGTTGTCTTCGCCGCCTTATTTTTAGGTGAAGCGATCCCCAGTCCCATAAAAATTTGGCGCAAAGCGGCACCTCAGGTCGCATTCGGTCAAACCCTGGCCTGGGGACAATATGTGATTGGACTGCTGCTAGTTCTGTTAGTCTTGAGTCCGATATTCGGTGTCGATCCCATCGCAGGTGCATTAATCGAAATTGCCTTTGAAGGCGGTCACGGCACCGCTGCTGGCATGACCGATACCTTTAGAAAATTGGGTTTTAACGACGGTGGTGACTTGGCTCTAGGCTTGGCTACACTCGGTATTCTCTCAGGGGTGATCGCAGGTACCTGGCTAGCAAGCTGGGGCAGGCGCAAGGGCTACATCCAGGCCAGCCCTGCGACCAGCGACCTACAACAGTTTCGGGATAAAATTCAAAATACAATTCAACAGACAATTCAAGGAGAACCTACTGAAGTTAGGTTAGCCAGAGCGAGATTAATGGATGGTTTACTGATCGATCCCCTGTCATTGAACCTTGCTTTTGTAGGAGTTGCGATCGCAATCGGCTGGCTAATCCTGGCAGTGCTCAAGTTCATTGAGTCAGTGACTTGGGGAGCCGGTGGCTTTCAAGTAATTCAGTATGTGCCTCTGTTTCCCATGGCACTAATTGGTGGTTTGATTGTCCAAGTCGTAACCGTGCGTCTAGGACTAGGGTCACTAATTATTCGACCCTTGCAGGAGCGCATCTCTGGGGTAGCGTTAGATGTGGTAATTGTGACCGCATTAGCGTCGATTTCCCTAAAAGTGCTGGGAAATAACCTCCTGCCATTTTTAATTCTTGCGATCGCTGGCATCGTCTGGAACATCTGGGCATTTGTTTTCCTCGCACCCCGTATACTCCCCAGATACTGGTTTGAGCGTGGCATCGGGGACATGGGACAATCCATGGGAGTGACAGCAACCGGTATTTTGTTGATCCAGATGGTAGACCCAGATAACCATACCGGTGCTTTTGAGAGTTTCGCCTACAAACAGTTGTTCTTTGAACCGATAGTAGGTGGTGGCTTGTTTACTGCTGCTGCACCAGCACTGATTGTGCAATTTGGCCCATCGGTAGTGTTACTGCTAACAACAGGATTACTAGCCTTCTGGTTAATCTTTGGTCTGTGGAACTTTAAGCGGATGAGAAAGACATTCAGGCAAGCTAATCTATAAAGGGTTAGTCCGTTATATTAGATCGTTGCCTATTGCTTAATTTTCTGCTATTTTTGACCAGCGATCACAGAATAAAATATAGGTTGGGTTGAGGTTGGTTAAATCCAATAAATCAAGGTAAAAGAAGCCAGAGATGATGTTGGGTTTCGTTGCCTCAACCCAACTACAAGATAATGCGTTCGCGTAGCGTGACCAAAGGTCAATCGCGTAGCGGCTCCAAAGGAGCATCGCTTAGTGATCGGATTATCTTGTCGATTGGGCAAAACAAATATCTTTAACAATTGAACTGATAGATTGCCGATTTTTGCCCACCTCAAGTTACGGCTAGTAGCGAGGGATTGCCTAAGGCACCAGTGTGATCGCAAAAAGCTGGCAACCATCACATAATCTGTGGGAGCATGGCATCTGTGCAAATAGCTCCGATGTTTCCATGCCAAAGAATAACTCTGAAGTAAAAGACCAAGCACGAAGAATCTTGGACGCAATAGCCTTCACTCCCTTTGACCAATGCCAACTCTTGAACCGTGATTTTAGCCACATCCCTGCTCGTCCTGGCATCTATGCCATCAGGCATAAAACTGATGGACTGCTTTACATTGGTAAGACCAAGAGCTTGCGAGGTCGCTTCAGTGGTGGACACAAAGCTTTTTTGTGGGCATGGCTCGACAAATATAGCGACGAAGATGTTCGTATTGCTATGCAGACAATTTCCTACTGGCAAAACCCTGCGCTACTATTGGAGCTAGAAGCTATCATCTTGAGGGCTACCGAACCTCCCTATAATGTCAAAATCCCAATGGAGCAGTAAACTTATGCAGGTAGAACTTTTGGGGCGAATCTCCTCCACTGATGCAAAGGTCATCTTGGAACGCCTGCCCGAACATATTCAGGCTGCTCTCGTTGAGCGTGCTGCTGAAATTGAGTATCCAATTGAAGCAGTTATTGAGATGGCAATTGCCAGCTTTCTCGATACCGAAGCATTAAGTTTTGTAGACTGTAAACCGGGGCGTGGACAATAAGTCCAGCCAGTTATCATCGGTTGCAGCTAGGCAAGGCTAGGGCTGAGGTCTTATACCAAATCCGGTTACTATAGGACACATATCTTATTGATACAATTTTGATATATATGGATTCTAATTGACTTGTTTGTGGTCTGGCTAAACCAGATTTGGTATTACTCGTCAAAACCACCGACACTTGAGAATCAGACAACATATAGGCTAAACGTTCTTGAGGATAGCCCAGATCAAAGGGAATGTAAGCTCCCCCAGCCTTTGTAGACTTTTTCAGCAAACGCTAGCTAGACAAAATTTAAGTTTTTCAGCTAATACCTGAACGTGAGGTTCACCATCAGGACGGATCCCTTGATGGATCACCCGATTGGCTGATTGAAATTCGTTCCCCTGACCAAAGTACTTTAAACTTGCAAAATAAGATTCTGCATTGCCTCAGTAATGGAACACAATTAGCCTGGTTAATCGATTTCGCTCGTCAGCAGATTTGGGTCTGGCAGGGAGATGACTTACCCATAATCTGTTCAGGAGCAGAGATTCTGCCAAGTTTAGGCATTCTACCCGAACTTACGGTCAACGGGGTAATGGCTATGACTCGCCGATCATAGCTCGTTGCCCCTTGCTTGATTTTATGCTATTTGTTGCCAGATATCAGGGAATAAAATATAGGTTGGGTTGAGCTTGGTGAAATCCAATCAATCAAGATAATGCGTTCGCGTAGCGGCTCCAAAGGAACATCGCACTTTTAAGATGATTTTGGTAAATTGTGGGTAGCATTTTTAGTTATATCATGTCGGCATAATTACCCTTAATAAAAATCTCCCCATCTAGCCATCTCCCCATCTCCCCATCTCCCCACACTTCAACCCCTCCCCACCCTCCCCTTAATTATGGGTATTCAACCAGACTTGATATTAGAGGCCTTTTTGTCACTCCCCCCGGAATAACTGGCGATGATGTTCTAAACACTGCTCATGTGAATCAAACAGGATTTGATCATTAATGTAATCTCGAATAGGAATATTAGTATTTGGTCCTTTAAAAACACCTATAGAAATACGTTCCTCATCTGGTATGCGAACTCGATGTATAATTGAGTTTATCCTTCCGCCTAGCATTTTTTCTAAGGTTTCAGACAGAAATAGCACCCCATACCCTGGTTGGGGATTAACGTCATGCCATTGATCATCCCAAAACACTTCTAATCCTGGCTTGTCCATCAAAATTACAGTCATCAAATCATAGTCTTTATGAGCTTTCATTCCACTATTGCTTTTCTTCTTTGTATTTACCTTAGCCGGATAATAGGCAATTGAGAATGATGAAGAGAGATCACTATCAATCACGACTTCCTCGAAATAGTCTTCAACACCAAAGTAACTAAATATCTCTTTTAACAGAACTATAATAATACGCTCTTCACAATAGTTTGAAATTTTAAAAACTGAATTGCGACACTCTTTAAAGGGGCCACTGGGATTCTTCAACCTAAATAAAAACTGTTGAACCGAATGTATGTCATCAATTGAACGGTCGATATAACCTTCAACTTTACCATGGGCAAACCATTTTTGTTTTTTGATTTCGTCCTGCCTGAAAAAAGCTAAAGCCTCTCTTTTTATAATTTTAAAATGTTGAAAAATTTCTGGTTCTGGTATTCTGACATAGCAGCAACCCAGATTAACAAGGGTGTTTATTTCTTCTCGCGTCACCCTATCTACAGCATTGAGAGTTGGTAGTTCCATGATTCAGAAAACAAAAAAAATAACTCAACTCAGGTAATTATACCAGGATTCTGGGAAGTTTATCTAAGTCGCGATCGCCCAATACAGTATAATAGGATTTGAGCCGCAGAAAAGACCAGTATATAGTGAACTTACAAGAGCGAATAGAATCTCTAGAAGCGAGAATATATAGTCCTTCCGACTTTCCTCTTGCCCAGTTGAGTCAAACCGAACTCGACAGTTTACTCACATTAATTAACTATAGGAATCTAGAATCAATCTACCCCTTGTCGCCGAGGCAAGAAGGGATGCTGTTTGAGAGTCTCTATGCTCCTGAATCGGCGTTGCTGAATATGAAAATGGTTTAACCAGAAAGGGGGATTTTATGATCTCTTAAATAAGAGCTGATTCGTCAAGTAAATCTTAAGAAGTCTGAAAGCTTTGCTATGATTGTCTTTTGCTTATTAAATAGTTCAAATGTTCTATTTGAGCGCAAGCCTTATCCTACAAGGATTACAGCGAGTTTACGAATCAGCTCTAATAAATAATAAGCCTAATTGATAACTCCAACATTTCTTCAGATTTAGAGTAACAAAGAGTTCGTCGATGTAGTCTGGCTAAATAATGTCTCAATCTTGTATTTTTATTCGGCGTTGCTGAATCAAAGAATGCTATAATGAAAATAAAAACATGACATGCGCGGGCATTCCATAGTTTTCTTTTTAGAATACCATTTTTTTATTCAGCAACGCCCTATTTACCACTAATATTGCACTCGATTAAGGGCCACAATTACTAACCAAGATTGCTGCTCACAGGGTAAACCAGGTGGGCGGTAGTAATAATCAAAAATATCAAATCCTGCTTGTTCAACACAGGGAGCCAAGCTTTTATATTCCCAACCTACAACATAGCGATAGCCGGTTGGACGAACACTATAACCCTCATGATCACCACGAATCATTGACATAACTATGGCACCATTGGTAACAAGCGATCGCTTTAAATCCTTAAGTACCCTAACCATCGAAGCACGAGGAATATGAATCAGGGATGCATTGGCAAAGATCCCATCAAAGCTCTTTGGTGGCAGCTTGAGGCTCAGAAACAGAGAAATAACGAGCGAGAGTTAGCCACCTAATTTATTGGGTGGCCGGGGAGCGCACCGGGATTTATCCCGGCTCTCGTGTTATTTGCCTCTTTGATTCTCTATATACCTTTTAACTGTCTCTGTGTTAGCGTTTCCAGTGGTTGAGCAGAAATAGCTAGGAGACCAAAGAGTTGGGAGTTTTAACAATTCAGGAAATTCTCTCCTAAGATGGTGAGAAGCTCGACCTTTTACTATGCATGATTATTACCGATGGGGCAAAAGTAGGATCGACCTCCAAGAACATGTGAACATGATCTGGCATTATCTCTAAGGCAATCAATCGCCAGTTGTTATCCTTGCATAACTCAAAAATAATTTCTTGCAGCCTCATTTTTACTCCTCCTGTTAGTACAGGTTTTATTCTTTTTGGGCACCACACAAAGTGATAGTTGAGTAGTGTTACCGAATGAGGATTTGTCCTAAAAATATTTTGGTTTTTGATGGCCATAAGTGTTGAAAGTTGCTGTATTTTAAAGATACTATATATACAAGGAAGTGACAATAATATGTACGGTTGCCAGCAACATTTAATAGCTACGACACCTGAGAATCAAGCAGTTATAGAGTTCATCTGTTCAGAAGCTAACAAGCTAACTAATTGTGGACTATATTATTGCCGTCAAATGTTGTTCAAAGCTGGTAAATACCTCAACAACGCAGAGCTGGACAAAATAATGAAGACTAATGTCCACTTTAAGGCAATGAGGTCTGCCTGTGCTCAACAGACATTACACGGAGTTATTGAGTCTTTCAAGTCTTACAAGGCTCTCAAGAAGCTGTACGACAAAGGGCAATTGACTGACAAGCCTAGAGTCCCAAAGTATCGCAAAAAGGGAGGTCTAGCTGTAGTTAGTTATCCCGCTCGGTGGGTAAAACTAGTAAAAGGTCAACTTAAATTCACTTTAGGGAAGCAGATTAAAGCTTGGTTTGGGATTGACCACTTCTTACTACCGATGCCATCCAATATCGATTTAAAATCAATCAAAGAATATCGTTTTGTTCCTAGGAATGGCTGCTTTTACCTGGAGTTTGTGTATGAAAGGCAAAGCCCTGAGCCAGTACTACAGACGAATAATGTTCTAGGCATCGATCCAGGTCTCAACAATTGGTTAACCTGCGTCTCTACTGTGGGAAAATCATTCATTATAGATGGCAGAAAAGTTAAGTCGCAGAACCAATGGTACAACAAGCGTGTAGCTGCGATTAAAAGAGGAAAATCCCAAGACTACTGGGATGACCAGCTAGCCTCTTTGACCGAGAAGCGCAACCGACAAATGCGTGACAACGTAAATAATGTCGCTAGATTCATAATCAATTGGTGCCAAAGGAATCAAATCAGCACAGTAGTTTTTGGATGGAACAAGCGGAACAAAGACAGTATCAATATTGGCAAAAATAATAACCAGCAGTTTGTGCAAATCCCTACTGCTAAATTGAAGAATCGAATTGAGCAACTGTGCATTGAATACGGCATTAAATTTGTCGAAACCGAAGAGAGTTATACCAGTAAAGCTAGCTTTTTAGATCGTGACTTTATACCTGTGCTCGGCGCGAAACCTGTTCGCGTAGCGTGCGCCAAAGCGCAGGGGTGGAAAGCAAGCGGAAAGAGAGTAAAGCGTGGATTTTATCGGTCAGGCAAAGGCGAATTAATAAATGCCGATTGCAACGGAGCTGGCAACATTTTAAGAAAAGTAGCGACACAGCTAGGGTTTCCCCTAGTCGAGGTCGGTAGAGCAGTTTTGAACCTGCCACAACGATATAGATTAGACTCACTATCTAGATCCTATCGTGAAGCGTCACGTAGCGCGGTTTCAACCCGCGAAGTGACAACAGCTTAGAATCCACGCGGTTTCAACCCGTGGAGAGTTCAAGATTGCTGCCAAACCTCGCATCCTGAAATCTGTTGCGCCATATTCACAAATGCTGGTGTAGCATCGAGACCAATTACTTGATGACCCTGGTCTTTAAAAGCAACCAAGTCTCTACCAGGACCACCTCCTAATCCAGAATCTTGCCTGGATTACGGGGCATAGCATCCACCAAGGCGTTGCGATTTTGAGACACATCGTGATTCCAGGTGCCTTCCCGGAAAGATTCTGCTGTTGCTTGATACTCAGCAATTGTCACTATTTCGTGATCTTCCACAATAGTTCAACCTGGTAATACTCAAGCAAATTTTACTATTTAACTAATAACTCGATAATAAACTCAGCCGCAGTGATATAAATTCGTTCTGGGGGTTGCTCACCTCTAGGCACCTGAACCCACCAGCCTTGGCATCTGGGCGATCGCCACAAATCCAAATGGGCAATTGGTGGTGAAGCATAGAAACTGTCTTCCCCTGCCCCCAATAGCCCTGAACTCCAGTGGGTAAAGTAATCGTGACTAATCCGGTGGATGGGAAAATTGCCATACAGAGGGACACCCCAGCCATCAATAGCGATCAATGCTTGGATGTTTCCTCCCAGTAGCTGCCAACCCCAAGCTGCTGCGATCGCACCCACTACCCCAGCACTGAAGCTGATCAAGACTATGGGAGTCTTCACCAAACCAATGTGACGTTGCAAGAACTCTAAAATATGAATAGCTGAGTAAGCTGGGTAGTCCTGAGCTGGAAAAATTAAGACTTTTTCAGTCCAGGGACTTGATAGCTCCAAGCTTGCTAAAAAATCCTGGGTCAGTTGGGGCTCATGGATACCGGGGCAAATAATTAAGTAGGGGGACATGATTAAACGCTAAAGAGGCAAAGAAGGGAAATCAGCTGGATGTGTAAGACAGTTAAGATGAAGAAATGACTATCAGGACTTACGCGGTTAAGTTGATTTCGCCCCCCTAGCCCCCCAATTCTGGGGGGTAATGATGTCAAAGTCCCCCAGAATTGGGGGACCAACGGGGGCAAATGGGTAAGTCCTGACTATTGAGAAATGACTAATGACTAATGACCAATTGTCCCAAATGCCATCAACCTATCAATAGCAAGGTGATTACCTGTCCCCATTGTGGAGCAATCCTTAAAGCCTATGGTCATCCGGGGATTACCTTACACCAAACCACAGGAGATACACCCTTGTGTGAAACCTGTACCTATCATGCTGATGATACCTGTAACTTTCCCCAACGTCCCTATGCTAAGCAGTGTACCCTTTACGACGATAGTTCTGAAAGTACCTTAGAGCCTGAGCAGATTTATAATCCCCAGCGTGGCTTACTCGAATCGGTCAGGCTCTGGTGTCAAAGAAACCCAGCCTTACTAGGTCTATTGGTATTAATCGCTGCTAGCTTTTTGCTAGCCCTGATGGCAAATAGTTAAATTAAACTAAGTTTAATTTAACTAGTACTCCGTCAACATTGAATCGACTAGACATGATAGTACTAAGCACTACGAAATTGACAGATTGCTAGCAGTCGCTGAGTCGGTTGGTGTTGTCTGTGAGGTGTCTACTTGCAAATGTTCTTTAACCGTAATTTTTTTTTCTTCACACACCTCTAAATCAAACCAGAATGTTGTCCCAACTCCCACTTCACTGACTAAGTGGACTCGGCTATGATGTCTTTCGATAATGTTTCTGACAATTGAAAGCCCCAATCCCGTCCCTTCCAGGGTATGAACTCGGTTTTCTACCCGGAAAAATCGGTCAAAAATCGCCTGTTGGTCTTCTGGAGCAATGCCAATTCCCGTATCAGAGATTTCAATTCGCACCCTCCCTTTTCCTTCTTGGGGCTTGAGTTCGGCTTCTAATTGATAAGCACGAATTACCACTCGTCCACCAGACTGAGTGAATTTCAAGGAGTTGCCCACTAAATTAGCCAAGACTTGGAGCAACAAATCGTAGTGACCCATAACTGGTGGTAAATCTGGTTCAATCTCCTGAGCCAGTTCAATAGTTTGGTCACGAGCGTTGAGCTGATAAGTGCGCAGGGTTTGCTCTATAGGTCGAACAATGTCAAAGGGTTCAAGTTGATAAATTCGACAAGATTCCAACCGTGATAAATCTAGGACATCGTTAACTAGACGGGTTAGTCGGTCAGTTTCCCGATTAGCCGTGTCAAGAAATTCCTTGCGTTCAGCTTCACTAAGTTCTTCCCCGTAGTCGTGGAGGGTTTCGATAAATGATTTAATGTTAAATAGAGGTGTTCTGAGTTCGTGGGAAACATTGCTGATGAAATTGCTTTTTGCTTGATTAAGCTCCACCTCACGGGTAATATCCTGAACAGTGATAGCAATTCCATTAATATTTTCCCGGTATTGGTTGAGTACCTTACTTAAAAGAATGCGAACTGTACGAGAGACCGGTTTGGTCAGAGTAATACGAAACTCTTCACCTTCGCGGGATTCCCGTTCTGTTTCTGTCTGTTTCTCCGCTGTAGCCATTTGATACAGCGGTCGTGTTAGTTCCATTGTGACCACATCAGGAAGATGGTATAAGACATTTTTACCGACAATGTCTTCCTCCTCCCAACCAAAAATCCGCCGTGCTGTCGGGTTGACTAACATTACCTGAAAATTGGTATCAATCAGTACAGCACCATCAGCAATTGTGGAAACTAGAGTCTCTAACTTAGCTTTTTCTGCGGTAAGTTCTTCAATATTTTGCTCCTCATAGCGTTCTAAACGCTCTGCCATGTCATTGAAGCTAGACACCAATTCCTTCAGTTCTACTCCCAAAGGCATCTCAATCCGCTGCTTGAAATTACCAGCAGCAATATTTCTCACCCCTACTAGTAGTTCTTTAATGGGCTTAGTGATAGTCAAGGCGTTCCCCACTGCACCTAAAATCACCATCACCCAGATCGAGATAAACACAGCAATAGTCACATCTCTGGTTAAATTGGAGGAAACCACCACCGTAGGGTTAGGGTTAATCCCGACAGCTAAAACCCCTAAGTATTTGTTTTCGTCAATTAAGGGAACAAACACATCAGTGACTTGACCATCAGGAGTCAGGTGCTGCCGTGCCATGGGCTGATCAGAGTTTTTGGCGTAGCCCTCGGGTAGCTCAATCCGACGCTTAATAGTTAAAGAATTCTTTACTTCTGCTGCGGAGAAAGGAATACCAAAAATTATTTCCCCATCCTCGTCAGCATAGATAATGTAACGCACACTAGAGGTACTACTGTAGAAGCGGCTGGAAAAGCGAGCTAGTTCGTCGAAATTATTTGCCGCAACATGAGGTTCAACGTTGGCAGCCAGCAAGAGACCGAGATCACGACCAAAGCGAGTGTCGTTCATCCTAGCATCCTGCTGAATCGTATTCACCGCCCAGAAGGTCAAGCCACTCATGAGCAATGAGACAACCAGAGTTGCTGCTGCCATTAGCTTGGTCTGGAGGGTAAACTCCGACCACCAACGCCTGATAATGTCGATAAGGGTTTTTAGCAAAGCTAGCAAGGTCGGTTCAACTCTCTCAACAGGGAAGACAACAACACTCTTTCCAAAGGTAGATGCTTTGATTGTGGCAAAGCATCTACTTTTGGCTATCCTCCAATTATAAAGCCAGAAAACCTTACCTCTTGAGTGGAAAATAAAGATGATAGGTGATAAGCGCGTTTGTATCATCGGTTGTGAACATACTCCCAAAGGCCAAGAGGCAAGAGGCAAGAGGCAAGAGGCAAGAGGCAAGAGGGGTTCGAGATCCTCAGTTTTATTGTCCAATAAAAAAAGACCTCCTAGGTTTACATCTCAAATACAAACGCTATAGGTGATAGGTCTTAGGTGTCGGGTTTTAGGATTTAACGCCTAATCATAAAGAAAAACAAGATTATTTATTACTCATAAAGAGAGTTTTATAATTCAAATATATACCCAAAGTTGGCTTTTTTTTGTTTAATTACTCAAATATGATGCATAATAATGCAAAAATCCAAGCTAACACATAACGGGATTTAGAGAAAATAGAAGAATAAAAAAGGGTATAATGATTTGTCGGCAAAGCTTTCACGCCAAAGTGACCCCTAATGAACGAGACAACCCCCGTAGCAATGCCGCATGGCTGAATCAAGGCATGAATATAAGTGGGGTGGGCATCCTCCCCGCCCGAGGCAGGAAACGGGCAAGATGCCCATTCCACAACAAGATGCCCATTCCACAACAAGATGCCCATTCCACAACAAGATGCCCATTCCACAAAACTAATAAAATCATTCCGCATTGATGCAACGCCAGCCATGTTTCCGTGTTTTGGAAAATGGTGGAAACGATTTGATGATCTATTTACTCATAAAGCTCAAAAAAGGGAGTTTGGACATTATTCAGGAGGATTATTGGGGTAATGTGAAAGAAAAAACCTATTTCAAATGGCAGAGAACGCTGTAGGTGTGACCTACCATCGTTTGTCGCATTTTTTAACAAAAGCACCCTGGTCTGGGACAAAGATCAATGAATGTCGCTTGGAGATAATGAATAAGTTTATTCAGACAATAATCAGCAGAGGTTTTAGATTGATAATTGATGATTATGGTCACCAAAAAAGTGACCACTTGACAGAGGGAGTGGGAAGACAGTTATGTCTTTTCGATTTTTTGATTGGTTAACCATGAATTGTAACGTTTTTGCCGTTGATCAAGCAAGTTTGGGCTTCATTCATTTGGGCTTAATTTTTTATAAGTAACGCTATTTCATTTCAATCAGCTTAATCGAGGTATTATGATTACTTGGAGTCGAGTGATAATGAATCAGGAAACGGCAAAGCTTCTAGAAGCTTTGCCGTACCCAGAATGGCGAGCATTGGAAATTTCTGGGCATACTTGGAGAGATTTTGGGTTCCGGGAATATCATACGATCAGTTATCCTGAGTACGATATTTGCTCGAATTCTCTAGCAGAAAGTTTTGATTTAATTATAGCAGAGCAAGTTTTCGAGCATCTATTATATCCCTATCGAGCTTGTCGGAATGTCATTTCTATGCTTTCTCCAGGAGGGTATTTTCTCATCTCCGTTCCCTTTCTAGTCAAGGTTCATAATTACCCCATAGACTGTACCCGGTGGACAGAAACAGGACTCAAATACTTTCTTCACGAATGCGGTTTTCCTCTAGAGACTATTCAAACAGGTTCTTGGGGAAATCGCCAATGTATTATTGCTAACTTCTCTCAATGGATTCCATACAATCCCCAAGTTCACTCGCTAGAAAACGAACCTGACTTTCCCTACCATGTCTGGGCATTAGCTCGTATATAACCTTTTAGCTAGCTGACACAATGAATTTTACTCTACCTTCCCAGTACGACTTTTTACCTCGTTTCTACCGACTCGTATTGACCAATATTCTTTCTAGCATTATTGTGCCTCTGTCTGGGTTAATAGATCTAGCATTCTTAGGACATTTGTCCGATATTCGTTACTTAGCAGGGGTAGCCTTGGCTGGGATCGTCTTTAGCTACTTGTATCGGGTTTTAAAATTCTTACGTTCTTCTACCACTGGTATGACTGCGCAAGCTATGGGAGCAGAGGATGACGAAGCTATGCTACTGATTCTACTGAGGAATGGTCTCATCGCTCTGGGACTCGCTCTCCTAATTCTGACTCTTCAGTACCCGTTACAAAAGCTAGGGTTCACTTTCCTCGTTGGTTCGATGGAGGTGAAAGATGCAGGTCTTGACTACTTTAATGCCCGTATCTGGGGAGCACCGGCTGTTTTATTAAACTTCGTCCTCATCGGTTGGTTGTTTGGGCGAGAAATGAACAGCTTTGTTTTAGTTTTATCTGTAATTGAAAGTGTCGCCAATGTGGTACTGGACTATATATTTATTATTAGGTGGGGGTGGGGCAGTACTGGAGCAGGAGTAACCACAGCCATAAGTCAGTATCTGATGTTGTTAGGGGGATTAACCGTAGTATGCTTCCATATCGATTGGTCAGCCGTGTTAGCAACAATCAAAAAGGTTCTGGACTGGTCGGTTATCAAAGCTACCTCTAAGCTGAACGGGAATCTGTTAGTCCAAAGTTTAACTCAGGTCACAACTTTATCCATTTTCACCAATCTGAGTTCAGCTATGGGGGTTATTGTACTGGTCCAAAATACTGTACTATTGCAAGCAGCAGCTTTATGCCTGTTTGTGGTTCAGGGTGTAGGATTTGCTACCCAAAGTTTGGCAGGCAACTTTAAAGGTCAGGGAGCTTCTTCGCAGTTGGCAAATCTTGCCGTGATCGCTGGAATGACAAGCTTGTTTATTGCCCTTTCTCTAGCTGGTGTATGTATACTCTTTCCAAACTCCGTATTTACGCTTTTAACAAACCATACAGAAGTGACTGAAAATATTTATCGCTATCTTCTGTGGCTATTACCTTTCCAGATTTTTTCCGCCCTGACTTCGAGCCTAGAAGGATACTTTGTAGGACTGACAGAAGGAAAAATTTTGCGCAATTCTAGCTTGGCGGCCTTTAGTATAGGATTTGTGCCGCTCGCAATTGCTGCTTGGTATTGGCATAGCAATAACCTGTTGTGGTTTGCAATGTGTTTATATTCGCTTGTAAGGGCGATCGCCTTGGGGGTAAAGTTGCTAGAGACGTTGCGGGACGATCTTGGGAATGCGACAACCACTTCGACAGCGAGTTGAGAGCGATCCATCTCGCAAATTAATCACGATTAATCTGGGGATAAATACATACAGGTCATTAAAAGCAACAGAGAAAAACATGATAATTTTAATCTATGACCTATATAAAAAACTGCGAACAAGACATCGCGTCTATTTAGTCCACACATTATTAGTCCACACATTAAATAAATGGAGCGATAGCTATTGTTACCTTAGCAAATTTATCGGTCTATTTTTTATTGGTTTTTGCTTAGTCGTTGCCTGTCATGACTCTGGGAACTATCAAAATTCAACTTCACATAAAAGCCAGAGAAGTGATCGCCTTACTATTGGAACGACATTAAAACTTCAAAATATCGACCCTGCTGCTACTTATGGATGGGCTGGAATTAATGTAGTTTATAACCTGAGCAACACTCTCTACGCTAACAAATTGGGCAGAGCCGAGCTAGAACCGCAACTGGCAACAGAAATGCCGGAAATAAGTGAAAATAATTTGCTCTACAAAATTCCTTTGCGGAAAGGAGTAACTTTCCACGACGGTACTCCTTTTAATGCAGAAGCCATGAAGTTTTCCTTGGAACGCTTTATCAAAAATGGCGGCAAACCTTCATTCCTGCTCTCAGAGCTGGTCGAATCTGTAGAAGCCACAGGAGAATATGAACTCAGCATCAAACTGAAACAACCATTCTCTGGGTTTACTGCTATCTTAGCTTTCCCTGGTACTTGTGCAGTTTCTCCCAAAGCTTATGAAATTGGTAAAGAAAAGTTTAATCCTAAAATCTTTGTTGGCACCGGCCCGTATAAGTTGGCTGAGTATAACACCGATTCTATCCGCTTGGATGTTTTTGAGGATTACTGGGGAGAAAAACCAGCTAATAAAGGGGTGGATATGCAGATTTACGCTGATAATCCCGCTAACTTATTTAATAGTTTTCGCACTCATGCCGTCGATATTGCCTATCGAACCCTGGAGCCAGAACAGATAAAAAGTTTGCAAAAAGGCAGCGCTAGAGGAGATTGGCAAGGGATCGAAGCCTCGGGAACTTCCCTAAGCTACATGGTATTGAATTTGAGGCAAGAACCCTTGAATAAACTGGAGGTACGCCAAGCGATCGCGGCTCTGGTCAAGCGTTCTTCGATCGTCCAGCGAGTCTTCCAGAATCAGGTAGAACCAGTTTATAGCCTACTTCCTACTGTCTTTAATGCTTATAAGCCAGTCTTTGAAGAAGCCTATGGGGATGGAGATTACGATCGGGCAAAAGAGTTGTTAAAAAAAGCTGGTTACTCGGCTGAAAATCCTGCAATTGTAGAAATTTGGTATCCTGCTGGTTCTAAAACTTACGAATTAGTAGCTGTTACTTTGAGAGCTTTGGCGGATAAAGAGTTGGATGGAGCGCTAGTTTTTGAGATCGAGAGTGTAGACACTGCCACTGCTGCTAGTAATCTATCTAAAGGAGTCTATCCCAGTTTTCTTTTAGAGTGGTATCCCGACTTTTTAGACCCAGATAACTATATTCAACCCTTTTTAGATTGCGATCGGGGCTCTGAGGTAACAGGTTGTAAGGAAGGTGCTGCTCAAAGTCTAGGTTCATTTTTCTATAGCGATCGCGCCAATAAGTTAATTGACGCGCAGCGCCAAGAGCGAGACCCAGAAGCTCGCCACAAAATCTTGGCAGAACTTCAAGACATCCTAGCTCGGGAGATTCCTTACATTCCCCTTTGGCAAAACAAGGATTTTGTTTTTGCTCATAATGGGCTTGAAGGCATCACAACCAATCCCAGTCAGTATTTGCCTTTCTGGACGATTAGGAAGTAACTCAACTTTTTCAGTTTCGCAAGCAAGCCCTAATTATGCCTTATATCCATAAAAATCGGACAGAGTGTCATTAATCAAATGATTAATATAGGCAATTTCTTTTTCATTTAAGTATTCTGCGAACCCGCCAACTTTACCCTTTCTAGTTTTGTAGGATTCTTCATCTTCTAGATTAGCAGGTTTTAGCTTAAGATCGAATTTTTGCGTTTTTTCCATATTTCGCATCTTCTCAAAAGAAGAGTAATTCACCGCTTCGTTAATTACCTCATCTCGGTATTGCACTCCCAAAAAATCTAGAACTATTCTTAATTCTTGGTGGGGATTTTCGTGGATATCTTCATAACGTACTAGCAAAAAATATTTAGGTATATGTCGATTTTTTTCCCAGATATTGTAATATCTCAATAGAGTCTTTAAGCTACCTACATCTTCATAAAGAAACTCTGACAAATTACCTTCATAAGGTTTAATCCTATCTAGGTATTTTTTTAAGCTTTTATCTTGTTTGAAACCATCTGCCCATAAATAAACCCGTTTTTTTTGCTCGAAATAAGCAGAAACAACCACATCTCTTGGATCTCGAACCAAAAAGATAACTTTGACATTTTTGTACCGATCTTTCGATGTTTGAAGTTCCTCTGGTTTGTTCCATTGGGGGTTATCATCGTGATCTATCAGAATTGTCGGAATGTTCGGGTGCAACTCCGCTAGGGGTGTCAATGATAACATTTTCTGTTTAATATCGGGATGAGATAAATCAAATTGTTGTTGTAGGGCTGTACCTATCATTAATCTCAACCATGTACGTCCGCATTTAGGGAATGAAATTAGATAAGCATCAACGTAATTATGCATGTGTCAATTGTCGCTGGGGTAGTGGATCGCAAGTAGTGTTTGAGCATCTCAAACCCCTTGGCCGATTGCGCTCAAGTTACTACATCTTTACTATTACCACAAAAAGTGGCATGGGACGTTTACATTTTTATTATTCCCAGTGGGACTTAAACGAAGTTTAAGCCCAAATAGACCCCAAACCCTCTTTGTGAGCAGCAAATACATCCCTATTTTTGGTCAGCCAATCGAATAAACTATCAATACATAGCTTTACGAAAAGCTTTATTAGCTTCAGTAAATGTCTTCAAATGTTGATTATAACATATTCTTTATACTCCTCCATTTAACTCATTAAAAATAATAAAAACATAGGCACAAAACACCAATAACTTCAAAAATCCTAATAAGGCTTCGTATTCCCTCATTTATATTTTTTATAATCATATTTTTCTTGGGTAGTTTCGATAACAAAAATTCCTCAGTTTATTTTAAATTAGGTTGATAATAGCCATTATGTTGTTACTTTTTCTGACTCAACATTTGTGTGTGATAAAATAGTCAATATCTGTCGCTTCTTCAAAAGAACTAGCATTCATTACGATAGCAAAAGTTCTTTATCCTGGTTCTTCAGTACCTGGTATGCTAAATTTCCAGTTAAAAAACTTATAAAGCTTACTGTATAAGGATTCTTAGGCTATTCAACTAACAAAATTTTCCTTTATACGGCCTCTGACCACTGTTCCCTGTTCCCTGTTCCCTGTTCCCTCTTACATACTGTTTATTTAGCATAACAAGTACGGAAGAGCCTTTATCCTTCTAGACTAGACAATCTCCCACTGAATGTTGCTAGCCAAACCGTCTTTAGTTTATCTAAACTTAAATTTATTTATTAAAATTACTATTATGGCAAGATTTTTTATAATTTACCTAGACTAAGTTTTATTTTAATTACTGATTTTTTGATTATTATTTTTTAGTTTTTAGCAACTACTACTATATATTTTAGCTTTCTTTTTTATACTTATTTCAAAAAGCTTTTATTGTTACCATACCCAGCATCAATTAACAATATTTTTGGTTGGTAACCTCTTGACAAGCTTCTCTCATTCCAGTTTTCAAGTAACTGGGGTGGCTTTGTCAACCCCAGTTACTTGAATGCTTACATTATAATTGCTTTTTTTGAACCCTAAAATCCTTGCTTAGCAAAGATTTTAGGGTTTATTTTATGCTAAATTAGCATAACTACCCCAGAAGAACCGGAATCATTAATCCAATGTCCCCAAGTTTTT
The DNA here is from genome assembly GCF_010672005.1 of Moorena sp. SIO4A5. Lineage (NCBI taxonomy): Bacteria > Bacillati > Cyanobacteriota > Cyanophyceae > Coleofasciculales > Coleofasciculaceae > Moorena > Moorena sp. SIO4A5. The sequence goes on from NZ_JAAHHZ010000002.1 coordinate 98,743, forward strand.
TACCCTTGAAGAGAGCCAAATTCAAAATAGTGGCGGTAATTTTGATGAAATTATTGATTTGGGCCATGCTGTGGGCGAGCGCTCCAGCCAATGTCAAGGCTGAAGAAGCCGCCTCACCCTGGCAGAGACATACCATCGAGCAAGGTACTGATGAGGTGCGCGGTGCTGACGGAGTGCGCCTGGCAGATGTTAACGGCGATGGATTATTGGATATTGCCACCCCCTGGGAAGAAGCGGGTCTAATTAAAATTTATCTCAACCCTGGCCATAGTAAGTCCAAGGCCCCTTGGCCTCAAGTCACTGTAGGTAAAGTTGCTTCCCCAGAAGATGCTGTATTTGCAGACTTGGACGGAGATGGAGTGATCGATGTAATTAGTTCCAGCGAGGGGGAAACTAAAACCTTATCCGTACATTGGGCACCGAAGGAAAAAACAGATTATCTCTCAGAGTCATTCTGGGAAACCAAGGCCATTCCTGCAAGCTTGAATAAGCAGCAGTGGATGTTTGCCTTGCCCTTACAGCTCGATGGCAAACATGGCCTCGATTTAGTAGCTGGAGGCAAAAATAGGAAAGCTCAAATTGGTTGGTTCGAGGCTCCAGAGAATCCCCGAGACTTATCGGCTTGGCAGTGGCATTCTCTATACGACGCTGGCTGGATCATGTCTTTAGTAGCGGCAGATTTAGACAGAGATGGGGATTTAGATCTTGTAGCCTCCGATCGTCTGAGCCAAAATCGCGGTTGTCTGTGGTTCGAGAATCCCAGTTTGCCAGGAGCGATGGCCGAAAAATGGCCCCTCCATCGGATCGGTGATGTAGAAAGTTATGGCGATCGAGAGGTAATGTTTCTGGAGCTTGTCGATTTAGATAAAGATGGATTGCTTGATATTTTAGTCGCCATCAGAGGGCAAGAATTAATTTACTTTCGTCAAATTTCAGCTAAACTCGACCAATGGGAAGAATTTACGATTAACTTACCCGAAAATACTGGAAATGCTAAAAGCCTGAAAGTTGCCGATATTAATTTAGACGGAAAGCTAGATATTGTTTTCAGCAGCGAAAATGCACGGGATAAATCCTCTGTAATGTGGCTATCGGATGCAGCACAATCCATTAACTCCGATTTAGCAGCTTACGACATTAGCGGTTTAGAGGGGATTAAGTTTGATTTAGTGCAATTAATCGATTTAGATGGAGATGGAGATTTAGACGTACTTACCAGCGAAGAAACCACTAACTTAGGAGTGGTTTGGTATGAAAATCCAATTCTACCCAGATAGCGGGGATCGCTAATATTGTTCTGAACGATCGTGTCAAAATCAACTCATGAACTGCTACCATAGTAGGGTGGCTTCGTTAATTTAACAATATCGATGACAGATTTGGGGATAACTGCTGGAGAAAACTATAACGATTATGTGGGTCCCGCAGAAGAGTACGATTTCATGGGAGCATCTCAATTTCGGTTGCTCTGTACACTGGGACTTCGGTCCAAGCATAAATTGCTCGATTTCGGCTGTGGCTCACTTCGTGCAGGTCGGCTTTTCCTGACTTACCTTGATGAAGGTTGCTATTACGGGGTCGATCCTAACAGGTGGTTAATCGAGGATGCGATAAAATTTCAAGTTGGACAGGATCTCCTCCGTATCAAGAAACCGTTCTTTAGTTACAATGATCAATTCTCTTTGGCCGAATTTGAAACCCATTTTGATTTTATCCTCGCACAGTCCATATTGACTCATACTGGGATTGACCTAGTGAGGCTTTGTCTCCAGAACTTTGCTAGATATTTGAAACCTGATGGTCTCATCCTTGCTACCTTTTTGGAGGGAGATTCTGACACTGAAGGAGATAGTTGGGAATACCCGATGTGTGTAACATTTCGACCATCGACAATTAGGCAATTAGCACAGGATGTGGGGCTTGTAGGAATTTCAATCCCCTGGTTTCGTCCAAGACAAACTTGGTATGTTTTTGCGAAAAATCCAGACCGTCTTCCCACTGAGGCTATGTTTCCTTATCTTCATGGTGCTGTCTTGTTTGATTCGATGTTGGGGAGTTGAAAAAAATAAAAGGCTCTATCCCTGGGGTCTCCTGGGTTTGTGCTTGAAAAGGTTCGCCATCATACAAAAAACTACTTGCTTTACACGAAAAAAAGTCTCCATTCAACGGCTTCAGAATTGATAAGCTTGCCTTACGATTAAAAACTCAGGAGACCCTATTCCTGTTTAAGGAAGGCTGAGGTTGAAAACCCATCAAATCTTTGCCAGAAAAAGGTTTCAGGATGGAAGTCGGCCTTAATTGAGACATCTGCTCCTGGGATTTGCCATAATTAGCTACCCTTTGGAAGTCAAATAGCGATTAGCCTCATCTTCACTAAGCAGAACTAGCGGCGATCGCTCTGGATCTGAAAAGAAGGCTGGACTTTCCTTTTTGGGAAGGGCGCTCTGTTCAAGTGAGCTGTATGTAATTACAAAATTTCGACGCTCAAAGGGAGAAATGTTGGCAACTGAACCATGCAATGTATCGTAATGTACGAACAAAACTGAGCCAGCAGGACCTTTCGGCGCTGAAATCCCTGACTTCTCTACAAATTTCACAAACGTTCCTCGATCTACGGTCAATGGTACACTGGCTGTGGGACTCTGTACAACGCTGTGATCCCAATCCAGTAAACCTTGTGTGTGAGACCCAGGTATATAATAAATTGGCCCATTGAACTCATTAACCTCGTCTAAAAAAAGGATGACATTTCCCCCTTTCGGCGCGGAAATTTTTTCGTAATGCTGTGCGAAGGCTGAGTCTTGATGCCATCCCCACATTCCTCCTGTAAATGCTGACTTCATCACTATTTTGCTACGGAAGACGTATAACTCACGACCGAAAAGCTGTTGTGCGGGTTCAAGTAAGCGCGGGTGACGGACTAAACTGCGAAAAATCCGGTTGGTGAGATGAATTCCGTAAAGGGTGCGTAAGGTTTCCTCATCTTCTTCCCAAGCTCGCCCCAATGTCTCATCAGCTACAACGATTGGTACTTGAGCGCGGATTGCCGAAACTTCCTCGGAGGAAAAACACTCTGAAATGAATAAAAAACCTTGTTCTTCATATTGTTCTATCTGATCTTTTGTTAGTTTCATTTCTTGTACTCCAAAATGATATCGACAGCTTTTTGGATTCCTCCTGCTTCTCGAAATGATTTGCTTAGCCGTTTGATGCTATCACGAATTTCATTATCTTCTATTACCTGTTCAACAATTTTTTTGAATTCTCTAGGCTGAATACTTTTCTGCTTCACCCATCGTCCTAACCTTAATTCTTCCACTCGATTAGCAACTAGATATTGATCTCCTCCTTGAGGAAAAACAATCATTGGAACTTGGTTAAGAATTGCCTCCCAAGTGCTGTTTGTTCCTCCATGGGTAATAAAAACACTAGCGTGCTGGAGAATACTTAGCTGCGGTACATAATTTCTTACTATAAAGTTAGATGGAATCTGTCCGAGCGATTCAACATCAACCATCTCACCTACGGCCATCACTATCGTGCGATCGCTGTCTTTGAATGCTTGTAAACACTTTTCATAAAAAGGATATTTTGTATTATAAAATTTAACTGATCCTAAGGATATATAAATGATTGAGTTGTTCTGAATTGTTTTTAATGGTAGCTCGGGTTCTAAAGGTCTATCGATATAGCAGGGTCCAGTAAAATGATAGTTTTTATTGAATTTCGAACGCTGGATCTGAAACATTTCGGATGCATAGACAATATTTAAATCCCCTCGTAAGTTCATACAATTCGGTTGCAGCTTAAAAACATCACGCTCTTCGATCCGCTTGAGTGGGTACTTTTGTATCAATTGTCGCCAAAGCTGCCTATCTCGATTAAAGAGGCGTAGATGTCGAGGAGTTTCAGCAATCGGATAGGCTTCTAGTAAAAGCTGTATTGGGGGAAAAAAACTAGGCGGTAGTAGGAAATTCGTGTGAATGCAAACTGTTGAGAGATTGAGTAAGTCACCCAGCACAGCTCCCCATAAGCATTTTGATGTAAAAATGAGTAACTTGGGTCGATCACGTTCGAGTTGTGCTAACAAAATCGGTACAGCATCTAAAGTGTACTCTATAACGCGGGATTGAAGCGTCACATCCTCGGGTGCTTCCTTCATCTTGGGAAGATTACAGAATCTTGCTCCATGAGACTCGATCAGATCTCGCAATTCCTCAAAGCAGTAACAAGCTATTTCTTCTCCACGCTGAGCTAGTTCATTCGTTATTCCAACCGTTGTCGCCATTCGCGAGTAAATTGGAAGGTCAAAGAAAACAATATTGGACATTGGATAATGAGAGGGCCGGATTCAAAAATCACGAATTGCTTCAAGCTGTCTCTGAGGGTTTATCAAAACCAATTAAATTTTAAACCAGTTTCAACGTTTTAGAGATAAAGTCAATATGAGGACTTTTATTGGGAATTCCCGTTCCTAAATGCATCCCATAAATTCCTTCATTCATAACCGAATTGACTTCCCAATCCACACAAGTTACTATACCAGTATTACAACCAAAAGCCATCTCCGTGAGACTTAGTTGTCTTTCTGGATGAAGTTCTACATCAAGTAATGCAGAGGTTTCATCGCGACCATCTAATACCAAGCGAGTTACAGAGTTATCTTCCAGCTCTATATATTTTTCTTGACTAGATGCGATGCGCTCGGATAGGGCTTTTAAAGCCATCTGGTTGCGCTCTTTTATCACTCGCTTATTTGCAGAATAAAGAATACCGTCGAAATAAAAAATCCCTTCCACTGAAAAACTGGATTTATTTCCTTTGATATTTACGACCGAACTTTCCCATAACTCAGCAATGGAGTAAAACCAACCTGCTTGTAATTCATCTTCAGCATTAGCAACCTCCAAGCTTTCCGCCAACTGACACTTTAGTTGACTACCTCTGTCATCGGACAAATATAGTCCCCCTTGAACCTCAGCAATTTTATTATAAGTCTTACTTCTCAGCACTAGCCCTTGTTCGAGATTGAGGCTATTAGCCTCTAGCAGCCGCTCCAACGAATAAACAATTCCCTCAAAACTGCCATCAAACTTGACTGCTGGCAAATGGACAACCGTACTTTCGGATACATTCCATAGTTCTTTCAGACGGTCATGATAGTCGTAGTCGGAAAAGACAACAAATGCGGCCTCTCTATTTCTAAAATCATAATCATCAAACAGAATGGTTTGATATCCTTCCCGATCAAGGTAGGAACGCAATTGATGATTATCAACAATGATCATCATCTTCTTGCCGATTAGGGACTCGTAAAAATCTAAAATACGCATTAATTTATTTAAACTTTGCTAATTTATCGCCTTTAATCCTCAACTATTTTGATAGTCTGGGAGATAAAGTTAACATATGGACATTTGTATGCTGTTCCCATCCCTAAATGCATGCCATGTATAACTCGATTAATTATGGAATTTACTTTCCAATCCACTCTTTTTATTAGCATGGCATTACAACCAAAACCAATTTCGGTAATGCTCATCTTCCTCTCAGCATCCAGATCTAGGTCTAGCAATAAACTCGTTTTATCCTGACCATCTATCACTAGTCGAGCGATTGAATTATCTTCAATATCAATATATTTTTTCCGGCTGGATGTTACAGCCCTAAATAAGCAGCTTAATGCTTCTTTGTTGCGCTCTTTCGTCTCTGGTAGGGTAGAACCGTGTATCATTCCATCGAAAAAAAGCCTTCCTTCTACCGAGAAACTGGATTTATTACCTTGAATATTTACTATCGAAGTTTCCCAAAACTCAGAAATAGAGTAAAAATATCCTGCTCTAAGACTATTTTCGCTATTGACAACTTCTAAAGTTTCTGCAAACCAAAACTTCAACTCACTGCCTCTTTCATCAGCTAAATATAACTCCTCTGAGCTGTTGGCGATTCTGTCATATATCTGACTCCTTCGCTCTAAATTTTCTTCAATTTTGCAACCTAGAACCCGATCGAATGCATAAACAATTGCCTCCAAGCTTTCATCATGCCTAACTGCTGCGAGTTGTACGATTGTACTTATCGAGCTATTGGATAGAGCTAGCAATCGCCTGTAGCAGTCATAATCTGAAACTATGGTGAAGACAACTTGATTTTTTGTAAAGTCATAGTTTTCAAACAATATCGTTTCATATCCTCGATCTCCGAGGTAAGTAAGCAGCTGAGAGTTATCTACAATAATTGGAACTTGTTTTTGAATTAACGATCTATAAAAATCTCGAATATCCACCTTAATGTCTTACTTATACTCACCTAGATTTGCTGGCTTACAATAAAGCCTTAAACTCAGATATAACAGTATTTTTTTTTTGGGTGGAAAAATGAAAATCAAGTCGCAAGCAAATTGCTTTAGGAGATCTTTACAAACTCACTACTATAAGTAAGAAACTTCCCGATATCAACGATTCCCAAGCAAGATTTATTAGAGTTCGCGACCGCACGGAAAGAAAAGTTGGCAAAGATCTCTTTGTTCCCTAAGCAAGGCAAACGCATCTAAATTATAGAAGCCTTACTCAGCAAAGATTTCAAAATTAATAAGCCAAAATACTTATCCTATGAATCTCATATCTAGTAGGCATTTCAAAATAAGATGCGTTTACGCTGGTTTGCTAGGTTCTAAGCCAGTTCTGACTTACCAGTAAACATTACCCAGTTTACTGCGGGTATTCTTGTCAACTTGTTCGAGTTTACGCTTTTTGCTTGCGGTTTCTTTGTGCTGTGTTTCTTTTTTGATTTCTTTTTTCATTGGATTTACTCCCGTTCGTTGGGAATTAGTGTACTGCATCCGAAATTTCAGATGACACTGTTTATTTTGGATGGAAACTAATGAACACCTTTTATTCTTTATGATTTCTTTATATTATCTTTAATTTTGTTTACATTAAAACTATTTGCCTTGCCCTGCTTGACTGACAAAAGTAAGAGCTGGAGGTCTTCCCCAGGGCAAGCGCATCTAATTTTGTAGTCAAAAATACAGAGTATTTTTAACAATTGTGATTAATCGAGAGATTTGAGTATTAAAGATGTTAAGTATTAGGCTAAGAGAGTAAAGCATCTATCCTGATTGACTGACAAAACTGGCAGTGGTAAAGTTGTAGTGCTTTGAGTAGGGTTTGGTCAAGGTAACGGGAGCGAAAATCACTACTTGTGTACCACTACCCACCTATAACCTCATCACTCTTCTTGCCCAGATAGGACAAAATCCCAAGACCTAAGCCCACACTGCTAGCAGTCACTAACCAAAAACCACTGGTAAATTCTGGAGATTGGTCCAATGCCCAACCTCCTAAAGACGGTCCAATCAAGTAACCTACTGCCCAACACTGAGATTCAAGAGAAAAGTAAACTCCTCGCAAAGATTGTGGAGCTAAATCCCCCACCAAAGAAGAGGCAGAAGGGATATAAATCACCTTAGCTAAGGCTAAGAGTAACAAAGCACAAAATGCTGGAATAACTGCAAGATTATCAACAATTCCTGTGAGCCACACTAACACAAATCCTCCAGACCACAGCAGTAAAGAAACCATCAAGATATTGGTGCGTTTAAACTGGTTTAGAAAGCGGGCAACAGGTAGTTGGAAAATGGGAAAGGGACTGATTCCATCTGTTTGTAGTGTCCTTCATTCCAGAAGAGTTGTCTAGTCCTATCACTGACTATGTTAAATACCTATTTTGTCAAGTACAATTTATACAAAATAGCTGCAATTACCCTGCTACTATTGATAGTCAAGCATCCTTTACTCCGGAGAATATCTATTTTCGGGAAGATCGGGTGAGACAAGTCTTTGGGATTAAAATCACTATTGATAATCCTGGGGGGTTTGCTAAACCAGGGATGCCAGCCGATGCCGAAATTATTACTGAATCGAATACAGTAAAAATACAGATGATAGATTTGAGGGAATGACAAATATATAAGATAATAGTCAATAGTTTAACTGACGGATATCAATGTTTAACTCAGATATTTTAGGTAATCTAGCGTTTATCAATTTAATAAGGTACACTCTCTAACCATCTACCAAGCTTTTTATAGGGGTTTTGGTATTGAAAGCTGTACCTCATGAATCCAAAAAAGCTAGATAGTGATGTATCTAACGAATTGCAGACGACAGCAATGCAATCTTTAGATCCCTTTAAATCCTAGATACTAATGGGTTTAGATGAATTTATAAAATGGACTTTATGAAAACTGTAATCATTGTTGGTGCTGGACCCTGCGGACTATTAATGGCTCACTATTTGTTGCAACGTGATAGTAAATATTGTGTCGAGCTATATGACAAACGCCCTGATCCAAGACTTAATCCTCTGTCAACTGCTCGCTCCCACATTATTTCCCTAGGGTTTCGAGGACGAGCCGCCCTTCGTGAAGTTGGTTTAGATTCGTTGGCAATAGAACGGGGAACAATGGCTTTGGGACAAGAAATCCATAATTCCCGTGGAGTCGTTCAATCTATTTCACGAAAAAAACCTCGACTCCTGATCGAGCGGAATGTCCTCACCAATCTTCTTTTAGAAACCTTGACCAAACGCTATGATGCTAATTGCTTAAGATTAAAGTTCGAGCAGAAATGTCTGGATATTGATCTAGAAGCAAAATCGGCTGTTTTTCAGTCAGCTTCAGGCTATCAACCATGCAAAGCCTACGATCTTTTGATTGGAGCTGATGGGCTACGGTCTAAAGTCAGAAATATACTACAGCATACAACCGGTCTTGAGGTCAAGCTCGGCAAAAGTCAGATTGAGCTTAAAACTTTAACGCTGCGCTGTCCTGAAAATCACCCTGAGTTGACATTAAATAGGGATAGTGTTCATTTGTATTCTTTGGGATCGTCTGGAAGTCTTCTGTTTTGGCCTACACCTAATGGAAATTACAACGGTATAGTTTGCTTTGCTCGATGGTATAATCGTTTAGCTAATATTTCATCGGGTTCAGAGGTTTTAACCTTCTTCAGAAAGTATATGGGGGATTTCAGGCAGTTGATATCACCCGAAGAAGCCGAGGCTTTTGCCCAGAAGCCTTTCTTCGAAACAACAACGGTGAGGTGTAGTCGCTACCACTTTGGCAATAGTGTATTGCTACTGGGAGATGCCACTCACGCCGTTTCACCCATGATAGCCCAGGGATGCAGTGCGGCTCTCGAAGATAGTCTAGTCTTTAACCAACTGCTAGACGAATATGATGATAACTTAACCCAAGCTATCCCTCAATATACCCAATGCCGTCGCCCCGATATGATCGCCCTAGAGCAAATAAGCCATAGCCTGTTTCCTTTAAATATTTATCTAGTAGGTCTAATGTTGCTGAAGCACGTGTTTGATCGCACACTCCATCGCTGGTTTCCCAAGTTTTGGACTTCCTCTTCAGTGGATATGATATCAGAAACCACTATCCCCTACCGTCATATTTTGCACAGCCATTCCCGTTGGTTTAAAATAATAGATGTCTTAAATCAGCTAATTCTGTGGAAAGGAAAACATTCATTTAATTATAAACTATTTTTAATAAATCTATTCACTGATAAATTTAAAGGTAAATATGATTGACCAGAACTTTTTAGTTAAACCGATGTGAGAGTTGTTCAAGTTAAAATTTAAATCGCGCTCAGTCCATAAAATAGTAAAAGGAAATTTTAAAATGGCAAAAATTGCGGTAGTAGGAGCAGGTCCATCGGGTTCTTCAACAGGATACCATCTAGCTAAAAATGGTCATCATGTAACCTTAATTGATAAAGAATCTTTTCCCAGAGATAAAGCTTGTGGAGATGGTATCACTGCTAAAGCAGTTAGGGCATTGACAAAAATGGGGATTGATTATGAGTATTTAAAAAAATTAGCTTCAGAGTATTATTTATGGAATTCTTCAATAATTAGTTATTATAGCCAAGAATATCACCAAGAATATAGTGATTGGAGTATTTGTATTCCTAGATATATTTTTGACAATATTATCTACGAAAAAGCTATTGAGGCTGGATGTATTCATCACCAACAATCTGTTAATAATATTTCTCAATTTAGATCTAATTTTAACCACGAATTTGATTATATAGTTGATGCTCGTGGAATTTTTGCTGGTGAATGTAATGTTATTGGTATTCGTGAATATTGGACTTTACCTATAGAGTTATTCCCTCATTATTATCATTCTAATATACAAGTTTATCTTGAACAAGAGTTAGGATCTCAAGAGTTAGGATCTAACGGATATCTTTGGATTTTTCCAGTGGGTTTAAATGATAAATTATTGAAGATTAATGTAGGACTTGGTTTGTCTCTCAAGGATTATGAGAGAAGAGGAACTAATTTGATTCGTTTCTTTGACGAATTTGTGGTCAGGCATCATGTTGCAGGTAAGTTTCTAGATAATGTAGTTACTAGAACTAGAAAAAAAGTATATCCATTAGCTACAACTAAGTGGAACAATAAAATTTATGAAAATAATATTTTTAAGGTTGGTGATGCTGCAAATTTAACAGATCCTGTTACGGGGGAAGGTATTCATAATGCTATTGCTAGCGGTTTTTATTTAGCCCAAGCAATTAATATGAGTGAAGATATTGAAAGTGTTAAAATTAATTATCAAAAATTCTACCAAAAATATTTTCAAAAGAAACTAAGAACAAGACTATTGCAAGAAAAAATGTTGTCACTTCCTGTACTCAGAAATTTCTTGCTATACAAGATAGGTAAATTAAGTAAATAATATGTTCTTGTGAGAGCCTGTCAAGCACTTTTATTTTTGATATTCTTTTAGTACCCTAGCTGTTTATCTGCCTTTTAGCTGTTTTACCTTCCTATGTGCGGTTTAAGATGAATTTATAATATCCCAAAGCACCTTGGTTGATATTAAAAGTAAAAGGCATTAATAGACCTGGTACAGCATTTCTAACCAGGTATTTTGGCAGTAAAAAAGTTAAAACTTTTGACCGCCAATAAGATTTAAAAAAAAGTAGTGACAGCGATTGCAAGCGCAAAAGAGTTGGTTGTATGGCAAAGGTTAAGTCTTCTCTTGTTTCCACAGAAAAACCCACATTTTTGGCAACCTCAGTCCAATCTTCAAGTTCACAGAAACCATGTTGCACTGCCATGCCAATTTCAATAAGTTGAGTTACGGTTTGTAATTCTTGAGAAAAACTTTCCAGTTTAGCTTGACGATAACCATCAAAAATAACGAGTTTTCCCCCCGGACGGAGGATGCGGAAAATTTCAGCTAGGGTGATGCGGGGTTGATGTGCGTGACACAGACACTCGCAAGCAAACACCAGATCGAATGATTGTGACGGGAAATTTAAGCAATTAAAGTCCCCGATTTGATAAGTTAAGTTGGTAAAATCCCTTACCTTGCGATTAGCTATGGCGATATGCGACGGTGTTAAATCGATGCCAACAAATTGAACGCTGGGAAATTGCTGAGCTAAAAATAGACTATTAAATCCTTTGCCGCAACCCACTTCTAGAACGTTCGTTGCACCCAGCTTATCGATTTGTTCAGCGACAATTCGAGGTTGAGCTTGGTAGCCATCAACGTTAAAAACACCATCAAAATTTAATGCCATGTGAATGGCATCTTCAGCGGAATGATAGAGACGATAACCTAACTCGCTCTGGGTGTAGTAAGGAACCGTAATATCGGCATCAAATTCTTTTAACATGCTATCGCGACCAAAAAAGTGATCAATTTGAGCAATGGCATTTTCTAAGGATAGTTCTTCAGTTGGTTGATAAGAATTATTTTTTATACCTGCTGTCAGAAGTTTAATAATTAATTTTTTCATGCTATTTCACTAAAAATAAGTGGCTAATCTATCTATCTTGCCAATCCCGATTTCAGGTTAATTATGATACTTTTGCAATTTAAAAAGATACAAGCATAAGATAAACAATCCTACGGCTATTATCACCAGTAAAAGTAAGGGTTGCCACAACATCTCAAACCCAATTCCTTTTACTATAACACTACGCAGGATAAAGATGTAATAGCGCAGTGGATCTAGAAGGGTCAATCCTTGAAACAAAGGAGGCATGGCTTCAATAGGGGTGTAAGCTCCAGATAACTGCACTAGAGGCACATTAATAAAAAGCGTGGTCAGGAATGCTTGTAGCATATTCTGGTTTAGCAGACCTAAGATTAGTCCTAGTTCAGATGTCAGCACAATATAAACAATTGTGCTAGTCATAAACATTAGCCAACTACCACGAAAGGGTAGGTTAAAGACCACTTGGCTAAACCCGTTTGTGATCAGCACCATGACTAGGATAATCCCCAAAAGGGGAAGCAGTTTCCCTAGAAGCACTTCCCAAGGAAGTAGGGGAGTAAGCAAAAGTTGTTCAAAAGTGCCATAGTCTTTTTCTGCTGTCATGGTGGAGGAAGCTGCAAAAGTGCTAATTGCCGTCAAAATTACCCCCAATACCCCCGGCACAAAATACCAACTGCTCACCAGTCCGGGGTTATATAAAATAGTTGTCTGTAGATTAATCAGGGAAGATTCAGGGGAATTGTGATTACGATAGCGATACTGACGGACGATCTGGCTGAGATAACCCCGAAGAATACCGACTCGATTAGCATCAACACCGTCAATCAGGACTTGCACCTCAGCTAAGTTACCTTGAGAGAGTTGGCGATCAAACTCTGGCGGAATTACAAGGGCAACCTTGACTTTTCCTGCCAGTAGCGATCGCACTAAATTCTTTTCTGCCAAAGTCTGCACCCTAGTAACAACTACATCACTCGTCGTTAGGGTTGCAATCAGCTCTCGACTGGCTGAGGACTGGGCATAGTCCACTATCCCTAAGCTAACCTGTTCAACACTGGGGTTAAGGGCAAAGCCGTAAAACATTACGAAAAACACTGGTACCAAGACAATTGTGGTAATAAGCTGGCGATCGCGGAAGATATTGGTCATTTCCTTGAGAACAACTGCCCAAACACCTCGACCTGGGAAAAATCCGAGCTTACTCTTCGCCATGTTTGATTACGGTTTTCTATCTCTGCCGAATTCGCCACCACGATAACATGAACATTCCAATTGTCAGCAGGAATAGAATAGGAATAACATGGCCAATACGAAGCCAGCCCACACCTACTACAAATGCATCTCGGGTGAGTTCAATATAGTAACGAGCTGCCACGACATTGGCAACCAGTGACAGTGGCCAAGGAATATTTTCCACAGGGTAAATAAAACCTGACAGCCAGGTAGACATTAAAAGTCCAGTATTCATAACACTCTGCACAGCAACCAAGGCTTGCTTGGAATAAACGCCAACTACCAGTCCATAAACCACACTGACCATCAAAAACAGCCCAGTGCCCACTAGCAGCGGCCAAGGATTTGCTACTGGCCAAAGGTCAAACAGCAACCCCCCCAACCCCATCAACAGCACCGCTTCGCCGATGGCAATCAGTACATAGGCCAAAGCCTTCCCCAGAAGAAACTCCCAAGCACTAATCCCTGATGCTTTGACCTGAACTAACGTCCCTTGTTCTTTCTCCCGTACCACCGCCATTGCTACTATCAAACCAGGATAACTAAATAAAATGACGGCATAAACACCCGGCACAATAAAAAGAGATTCTTTTCGCCCCGGATTAAACCAGATACGGGTATGAGCGAAAACATCGGGACGCTGAGTCTGGAAACCCTGTTTTTCCAAGAAAAATTGAGTGGTAGCACGAAGGCTGTTCTGGATGACCCGAGCATTGTTCACATCTGTGCCATCGATTATGACCTGGAGGGCATTGATTTTTCCCCCTTTCAATTGCCGTGAAAAGTTGGGAGGAATAACCACTATTGCTTGAGCGATGCCCCGATCAAGCAAGTCCATGCCATCGGTTGTGGTAGCTGCTACAGGCTTAAACTGATTAGTGGCAAAAACCTGCTCAATATAGGCTCGACTGAGGGGGCTATTGTCAAAATCTCTAACGGCTAATGGTACATCCTTAATTTCAAGGCGAATGGCAAAGCCAAAAATCAGCATGGTCATTAAAGGCAACAAAAAGATCAATGCTGCCCCTAGGCGATCGCGACGAAATTGCGCCAGTTCTTTGATGCACTGAGCCAAAATCCTGTCCATCGCGCTACCTTTTCTTAGGATGTTGTGAAATGTTGAGAAACGCTGCTTCTAAGGAGAAGGGGATGGGAGTGATTTGGTGAGGTTCAACTTCTACCGAAGCTAGATAATCCTGTAGCTGGGAGATATTTGACGGCTGATCCAGAATCATCTGGATGCGATCGCCCATAAATACCATGCGCCAAGGCTCAAATTGTTGTTCTAAGCTATACAGGGTGTTTTTGGGAGAGGCAGACAAAATTTCGACGAGGGTACCGGTTTGCTGGGCTTTGATAGCGGCAGGAGACCCTTGCAGAATTAGCTCTCCCAACCGCATAAACAGCAGATTAGTACAGTATTCCGCCTCTTCCATAGAGTGGGTAGTGACAACAATCGCTGTACCTTGGCGGGCAAACCCCTGAAGAATTTGCCAGAACTGCCGTCCCACCAGAATATCCATGCCACTGGTAGGTTCATCTAGAAACAGGATATCTGGCTCGTGTAGAATAGCAGCTCCGAAAGCCACTCGCTGTTTATTCCCCCCAGATAGATTTCTAACCCGTTGATTAGCGGACTGGGTTAAGCCAAAAGTCTGAAGTATCCAATCGATGCGAGCATTACGTTGCTGACGAGGAACTCCATAAGCTCGACCAAAAAAAGACAAATTTTCTAGGATGGTTAAGTCTGGATACAACGTCAATTTCTGACTCATGTAGCCAATTCTTTGCTTTACTGAGGGTGAATAGGGGAGCAAATGCTCAGATGTGTAGCAAATTTTTCCGCTACTGGGACGCAGTAGACCACATAGGAGCTTCATTAGTGTCGTTTTGCCAGCACCATTGGCCCCCAGCAGTCCCAAAATTTCACCTCGACTAATAGTAAAGCTTAGCGATCGCACGGCCTGAAAATTACCATAAACCTTGCTGACCTGATCAACCTTCACTATCCAATTAACATTAGAAGCTGAGTTATAGGGTGGTGAAGATCTCTGGGACACTGTAGAGAACAACCCTGGAAAACTTGTCTTTACCCCTGAGGATCGCTGCAAATGATTGGCCATGACATGCTCCAGGGTAGGATTGGCAGGGTGTATCCGAGCTGAGGGCAGTTGGTGAAGATGTAATATTTGTTGTATGGCCTCCTCTGCAGAGATAGCCTGTTTGCTCACAAAAACCATCATGCGATCCCCCAGGGGTTTGAGATCTACGACTGGAGTATGGTTACTAGCGATCGCATTTTGCAAAGCCTGTTCAGTTGCGGCAAAAATTGGCCCCGATGCCAACATTGGATCCTCAGGCACCACCTCAAAACAAGATAATTCCATACTGGCACGCAAATCTTCTGGAGGTCCGATTTGTTGAATGGTGCCGTTGTGGATTAAGGCAACGCGATCGCACCGTTCTGCCTCATCTAGATAATGGGTTGCCACCACAATAGTAGTTCCCTGCTGAGCAATTTTTGCTAAAAAGCTCCAAATCTCACGGCGGAAGACAGCATCAATACCAGTAGAGACCTCATCCAACAGTAGAATTTGGGGCTGGGTAATCAATGCACAGCATAGAGCCAGCTTTTGCTTCATTCCCCCTGATAAATGTCCTGCTAATCTATCAGCAAAAGGCTTAAGGGCTAACCATTGGAGATACTGCTTTCGGCGAGATTGAAAGATTTCCTCGGGTAGACGACGCATTTTAGCGTAGTAACGGAGGTTTTCCTCCACACTCAAATCGGAATACAGTGAAAACTGTTGTGTTAAGTATCCTAGGGATGACCTTACCATTGCTGGTGGTTGTCCCATGACCCGAATCATTCCAGACGTTACTTTTTGTACCCCAGCTAAAGCTTTTATTGTGGATGTTTTACCAGCACCGTTGGTACCTATCAAGCCAAAAATCTCGCCGGGATACACTTCAAAGTCAATGCCATTGACAGCAGCAAATTTATCGTAATACTGTCGTAATCCTTTTACTTGAATAATGGCTTGATTTTGTTTCATTCCGGTTTTTTAGTTTGTTGAATCCTGTGCTAATACCACTGGCTTGCCTAGGGGAGGCATTGATGTTTTAACTGACGTTAACTAGGATATTTTGGGCTAATTAGTCACGAAGCAATATAGTTGCTTACTTAAATAATTCACTAGTTGTATTTTTAAAACGACATTTTATTTTTTTTGTCAAAATTATTTTCGATGATAATCACTGAGGCAATATATAGCGCTAGTTTTTTTGGGCTACCAAGCCATGAAAGTTTATTCACTAGATGGAAAACTTAGCAAATAATCAGGCGTTGCTGAATCAATTAATGAATCGGAGTAGAGTGGGCATCCTGCCCGCTCCACAAGATATCGAACGGGCAAGATGCCCATTCTACAAAACTTTTCAAATCATTCCATTATTCAGCAACGCCAATAATCAGGGTTTCACGGGTTGTTTTCCTGTTCCTAATCTGCGTTCGCGTCGCGTGACCTACGGTCAATCCCTTTTGGTAAACAACAAAAAATCCCCCACCGGAAGGCAGGAGATTTCAATTAATTACCTACAATTCAAATACCTAAAAAGCTAGTTTCAGCAACCATTAGCCAAACGCACCAGCTGTCGAGGCAATCAAGAATGCCGCGTAGGTAAGTATATAACCAACCGTGAAGTGGGTTAAACCAACCAGACGAGCTTGAACGATGGACAGCGCAACAGGCTTATCCTTCCAGCTAACCAAGTTAGCCAGAGGAGTACGCTCGTGTGCCCAGACCAAAGTTTCAATTAGCTCTTGCCAGTAACCACGCCACGAGATCAGGAACATGAAACCAGTTGCCCAAACTAGGTGTGCCAATAGGAACATCCAAGCCCAGACAGAAAGGTTGTTCGTTCCAAACGGGCTGTAACCATTGATCAACGGAGCAGAGTTAGCCCACAGGTAATCCCGGAACCAGCCCATGAGATAAGTAGAGTTCTCATTGAACTGAGCCAAGTTACCTTGCCAGACGCACAGATGCTTCCAGTGCCAGTAGAAGGTCAACCAGCCTAGGGTATTGAGCATCCAGAACATGGCGAGGTAGAAGGCATCCCAAGCAGAGATGTCGCAAGTACCGCCACGACCAGGACCATCACAAGGGAAGGCATAACCGAAGTCCTTCTTATCGGGCATTAGCTTGGAACCACGGGCATCCAGCGCACCCTTGACTAGAATCAGGGTGGTGGTGTGCAAACCTAAAGCGATCGCATGGTGTACCAAGAAATCGCCAGGACCAATGGTCAGGAACAGGGAGTTAGTTCCGCTGTTGATGGCATCCATCCAGCCAGGTAGGTAAGCTGCACCAGCGCCAGAAGCTAAGCTATCGGGATTGGACAGCAGAGTATCAAAGCCGTATAGCAGTTTACCGTGAGCCGCTTGGATGAACTGAGCAAATACTGGCTCAACCAGGATTTGCTTCTCGGGGGTGCCGAAAGCAACCACGACGTCGTTGTGGACATAGAGTCCTAAGGTGTGGAAACCTAAGAACAGAGTTACCCAGCTCAAGTGAGAAATCAGAGCTTCTTTGTGTTCCAGCATCCGGGCTAACACATTATTCTTATTAGCCTCTGGGTCATAATCCCGCACAAAGAAGATGGCACCATGAGCGAATGCTCCAACCATCAGGAAACCAGCAATGTACTCATGGTGAGTAAACAGTGCTGCCATGGTGGTGTGATCCTTGGCTATGAAAACATAGGACGGCAGCGCATACATATGATGGGCTACCAAGGAACAGACCACAGCCAAACAGGACAGAGCTAACCCTAACTGGAAGTGGAGAGAGTTGTTGATGGTGTCATATAGACCCTTGTGACCCTCACCTAACATGCCCCCAAAGGGAGTACCTGCCGGAGGATTGTGGGCACTATGAATCTCCTTGATGCTGTGACCAATACCCCAGTTGGTGCGGTACATATGACCGGCAATGATGAAGATCACTGCGATCGCCAAGTGGTGATGGGCGATATCGGTCAGCCACAAGGACTCAGTCTGGGGATGGAAGCCACCCAAGAAGGTCAGAATCGCTGTCCCTGCACCCTCAGAGGTACCAAAGATGTGTCCAGCGGTATCTGGGTTCTGGGCATAGACTCCCCAATTCCCGGTAAAGAAAGGTCCTAATCCAGCTGCATGGGGTTTGACACTCAGGAAGTTATCCCAACCAACGTGCTGTCCGCGAGATGCGGGGATAGCCACGTGAATCAAGTGACCTGCCCAAGCTAAGGAGCTAACACCCAACAAACCTGCCAAGTGGTGATTCAGCCTAGACTCTGCATTCTTGAACCAGCTCAAGCTGGGGCGGAACTTAGGCTGTAAGTGCAACCAACCTGCAAACAGTAATAGGGATGACAACAATAACAAGAACATGGCACCACCATGCAGTTGGTTATTGGTTGTCATGCCAATGGTGTAAAACCAGTGGTAAACACCAGAGTAGGCGATATTTACGGGGTTAGAAGCACCAGCTTGGGTGAAGGCATCAATTGCCCCTGAGCCAAATTGGGGATCCCAAATCGCGTGGGCGATGGGCTTGACAGTTTCAGGATCTTTAATCCACTCTTCAAAGTTACCTTGCCAGGCGACGTGGAACAGGGTGCCAGAAGTCCACAAGAAAATGATTGCAAGATGGCCGAAGTGAGAAGCAAAAATCTTTTGATATAGATTCTCCTCGGTCATGCCATCATGGCTTTCAAAGTCATGGGCTGTGGCAATCCCGTACCAGATTCGACGTGTTGTCGGATCTTGAGCGAGGTCCTGGCTAAATTTTGGAAATTTTGTTGCCATATGCTTTAAGGAAATTCTCCTCGCTGACCTATGAGACTTATGCAATCATGCTGCTCATTGTTTTTTGTTAATTAACTCCCTGGAACCGAAGTTCCAGGTTGCTTAGGGTATCGACAGGCGAGACACAGGTTATGGTATCCCACTCAAGGTTTGGCATCGATTCCTGGTAACCAGTTATCCCACTGACAGGATTCGTGCCAGGAAGAATGACCAGGTAACGACGATTCCTCCCAGGAGGTAGTGAGCTACCCCCACAGCCCGACCCTGAGTGATGCTCAGAGCACGAGGCTGAATCGATGGGGCTACTTTCAATTTATTATGGGCCCAAACGATGGATTCGATCAGTTCTTGCCAGTACCCACGACCACTAAATAGGAACATCAGGCTAAAGGCAAAGACGAAGTGACCAGCTAGGAACATTATGCCGTATGCCGACAGAGCTGAGCCGTAAGATGTGATTACATTTGAGGCTTGTGCCCACAAAAAGTCCCGTAACCAGCCATTGATGGTGATCGCACTTTGGGCAAAGTTGCCATTGGCAATGTGAGACACAGTCCCATCCGGGAATACTGTTCCCCAGACATCAGATTGCATCTTCCAGCTGAAGTGGAAAATAACCACAGAGATGCAGTTATACATCCAGAACAAGCCTAGGAACACATGATCCCAACCAGATACTTGGCAGGTACCGCCACGACCTGGACCATCGCAGGGGAAGCGGAAGCCTAGCTCAGCTTTATCGGGGATCAGACGTGACGAACGGGCAAACAGTACCCCTTTGAGCAGAATTAGTACAGTGACATGGATGGTGAAGGCATGGATATGGTGAACCATAAAGTCCGCAGTACCCAGCTCAATCGGCATCATTGCCACTTTACCGCCTACTGCTACAACGCCTCCGCCAAAGGCATAGCTAACGGTTTCCAAAGCATTGGGAGCAGTTCCTCCCGGCGCTAGGTTGTGGATGTTTTGAATCCACTGGGCAAAGATTGGCTGTAGCTGAATCGCCGTATCAGAGAACATATCCTGAGGGCGACCCAAAGCCCGCATCGTATCGTTGTGAACGTACAGACCAAAGGCATGGAAACCCAACCAGATACACACCCAGTTCAGGTGAGAAATAATTGCATCCCGGTGACGGATAGCCCTGTCTAATAGGTTGTTCACATTCTTGGCTGGGTCATAGTCCCGCACCATGAAAATAGCACCATGGGCTGCACCTCCCACAATACAGAAGGCACCAATCCACATATGGTGGGTGAATAGGGACAGCTGAGTACCATAGTCTGTGGCAATGTACGGATACGGAGGCATCGCGTACATATGATGAGCCACAATGATGCTCAGAGAGCCTACCATGGCTAGGTTAATCGCTAGCTGGGCATGCCAAGACGTAGTCAGGATTTCATAAAGACCTTTGTGTCCTTCGCCAGTGAACGGACCCTTATGAGCCTCTAGAATTTCCTTCATGCTATGACCAACACCGTAGGTATTACGGTACATGTGGCCAGCAATGATGAATAGGACTCCTAGAGCTAAGTGATGGTGAGCGGTATCTGACAACCACAATCCACCGGTTACTGGATTGAGACCACCATGGAAGGTGAGGAAGTCAGAGTAGACGCCCCAGTTCAGGGTGAAGAAGGGGGTTATGCCCTGAGCAAAACTGGGATAAAGATCTGCCATCAAGCTCTGATTGAATAAGAACTCATGGGGCAGTGGAATCTCACTAGGAGCCACCCCAGAATCCAAGAGCTTGTTGATGGGCAAAGACACATGGATCTGGTGAGCTGCCCAACTTAGGCAGCCGCAGCCCAGCAGCACAGATAAGTGGTGGTTCATCATCGACTCCACGCTCTGGAACCATGACAGTTTCGGAGCTTTCTTGTGGTAGTGGAACCAGCCAGCAAATAGCATCAGGGCTGCCATTACCAGACCACCAATAGCTGTTGCGTACAGTTGGGTGCTATTGGTGATACCGGAAGCACGCCACAGCTGGAAGAAACCAGAGGTGATTTGGATGCCGTGGAAGCCCCCACCAACATCGCCATTTAAAATGCCTTGACCAACCACAGGCCAAACCACTTGAGCACTGGGCTTAATAGTAGTGGGATCACTCAGCCATGCTTCGTAGTTGGAAAAACGAGCACCATGGAAGTACATGCCGCTCAACCACACAAAGACAACGGCTAGGTGACCGAAGTGTGCACTAAAAATTTTGCGAGAAACGTCTTCTAAGTCACTGGTATGACTATCGAAATCATGAGCGTTAGCGTGAAGGTTCCAAATCCAAGTGGTGGTTTTGGGACCTCTCGCTAGGGTTCGATCAAAATGACCTGGCTTACCCCACTTCTCAAAGGAAGCTGGTACCGGGTCTTTATCGACCTCGAGTGGCATGAGGAATCTCCTCTCTAGACAAGGAACGACTAATACCCCTAGGGGAGTTTTATTTTTATGGATAAGAAAGCACTTTTCTAATCACTGCTTTCTAACGGCAGCAAGGACCTGTTCTGAATTTACGTCAAAACGGATACCTCCCTTAGAAGATAATAGGTCTTGCTTCAGGGGATTTTTGAATTTAGTTAAAAATAGTTAACAATTTTTTTGGCAATTGTCAATTATTCTCAATTAGCGGTATTACTATATATACCACTGTTTGTGTCTAAGCCCTCATCAGAAAAAATCAAAATTAACTATAGAAGAATTCAATGATATTTTTTTCACAATGTTACAAATTGCAAAGAAATGCTAAATATTTTTTGAAAAGAGTGTCCCCGATCTATAAAGAGGACCCTCAAAGGTTAAACGTCTAGGGATATGGTTAATACAGAAGCGGAATATTTATAAAAAAGCGGAAGACTTGAAACAGGGGTTCGACCCCGGGGAGATCCCCTAACCAAGGGAACGGGCACCAAGAGGGAAAAAGTGAGAACACACTTGATCATCCTGCCAATAGGCAACCCCAACGCTCATAGACCAACACCATTAGACAAGCAGCAAGACTAGAGGTCAACCTGTAAGTTAAGATTAAAGGCTGGTGATCAAAGGAGATGGCTTGTTGGGTAGGAACAGCCAGATAATCATGGTGAAAAGACTTTTTTTCTTCCTAATCACAACGATTTTAGTTTGGGGTCTGGTGGCCTGTGGAAGCGATCGCATCAAGACATCGAAGGGGTTTGGCATCGATGGCAGCTCCCAAACCAAGCAAGTTAATCAGTTATCAGAAGTAGGGCCACCCCTAGCTATTCAAGAACTTAGTCAGAGCCTAGAGGCTTACCGGCCTCAAGTCATCATTGTCAGACCTGGTGATGACATGGTGCTCGAAGATACAACAGTATCAGTGAAATTTCAGGTTCAGGACTTGCCAATTTTCCAAGATCCCGATCTAGGTATAGGTCCTCATCTGAACCTCATCCTGGACAACCAACCTTTCCAAGCCATCTATGACCTAGACCAACCTCTAATCCTAGAGGATTTATCCCCTGGCACCCATACCTTGCGGGCATTTGCCTCTCGCCCCTGGGATGAGAGCTTCAAAAATAAAGGTGCCTATGCCCAGACCACATTTCATATCTTTACTAAAACTGACGACAACAACCCAGATCCAGCCCTGCCACTGCTAACTTACAGCGTTCCAAAAGGCGACTACGGAGCCGAGCCCATTATGCTGGACTTCTATTTGACGAATACGCCCTTGAGTAATACCCCTCTGCAGCTAGTGGCTCAAGACAATCTAGATGATGATAGTGTTGATTGGCATATTCGGGTTACTGTCAACGGTCAAAGTTTCCTACTCGACCGTTGGGAATCGATTTATCTGACAGGGTTTAAAGAGGGCAAAAACTGGGTAGAGTTAGAGTTTCTGGATGAACAGGGCAACCCAGTCAAGAATGTTTTCAACAACACAGTAGAGGTGATTAACTACCAGCCTAACGGTGAAGACACCCTTTCCCAGCTAGTACTAGGTCAACTCTCGGCTGAGCAAGCTGGTGGTATTGTAGACCCGAACTATCAGCCACCGCCAACCCCAATACCTGTACCAGAAGTCACACCAGCTCCGAGTCCATCACTGACTACTTCACCTACAGTAGAGCCAACACCAGAGCCAACACCAATACCCTCGGTTGTTCCTATAGTTGAAGAACCTCTAACCTCTGAACCGACTTCCCTAGAACAAGAAACTACAGAAGAAGACACTACACCACCAGGGGAATTAGACACTACTGAAACAGAGCAAATACCAGAACTAGAGGAATCTGTAACACCCAGTGAACTGCCAATAACTCTGGAGGAAGCAACCCCTGGCGTTGAGCCCAACCTACCTGAGGTGGAAACAACTTTGGAAGCAGAAGAGCTGGTTCCTGCCACTGAAACCCCAGTACCAGTTGAGGAAGCAACTACTGGCGCTGAATCAGTAACCCCTCTACCTGAACCGTCAGAAAAGCCAAAATTAAACATCTGGAGTCGCTTTGGCAGTTTCTTCGGACGTTCCGCTGTCACCCCTAGCCCCTCACCTGAAGCGCTAGAGGAACTGGACATTACATCAGAGGAACCTGTGGTAGCTCCGAGGGAATCTGAGTCCACTAGTGTGGTTGAGGAGATATCGGCAGAACCGGCAGTAGAGACAGGGGAGGATGAGTCCACTACTGTGGTAGAAGATAGTTATGAACAACCGGCGGTAGCTCCAAAGGAATCTAATTCAACTAGTGTGGTTGAGGAGATATCGGCAGAAATGGGAGTAGAGACAGGGGAGGATGAGTCCACTACTGTGGTAGAAGATAGTTATGAACAACCGGCGGTAGCTCCAAAGGAATCTAATTCAACTAGTGTGGTTGAGGAGATAGCGGCAAAAGCGGCAGTAGAGACCAGGGAGGATGAGTCCACTACTGTGGTAGAAGATAGTTATGAACAACCGGCGGTAACTCCAAAAGAATCTCAGTCCACTGCTGTGGTTGAGGAGATATCGGCAGAAGCGGCAGTAGAGACCAGGGAGGATGAGTCCACTACTGTGGTAGAAGATAGTTCTGAACAACCGGCGGTAGCTCAAAGGGAATCTAAATCCACTAGTGTGGTCGAGGAGATATCGGCAGAAGCGGCAGTAGAGACCGGGGAGTATGAGTCCAACACCAAAGTCGAAGATAGTTCTGAACAACCGGCAGTAGAGACAAGGGAATCTGAGTCCACTACTGTGGTTGAGGAGATATCGGCAGAACCGGCAGTAGGGAATGGGCAGTCTGAGTCCAACACCAAAGTCGAAGATAGTTCTGAATAACCGATAGTGGCAACACTTGAGTGCGATCGCACTATCACAATAGACAGTTAGCCCATTGCTAGATCAACTGTTTGAGCACCAAAGGCGATCGCTTTTAGCGTGGCCTACGGCCAATCGCGTAGCGTGCGCCAATGCGCAATCCCTGAACCAGTGGGGATGGCTGGTCGATGCTCGATGTGCAGCTGGCGGTGGCTCCCCAAGCCGCCCTGCATCGATTTCAGTACTCAAAGTCGATTGTTATGACTTTCTTTATTAAGTTTTTTTGTAATAGTGCCAGCTATCAGCATAACTCCCCAAACTTTTCCCGATAACGAGCCAACAACGATTCCCTATCTGCTAATTGATTTATTACCGATTAGCTATTATTAAAGTGTATCTATAAACTCTGTCTAAGAGTAGTGTTGGTTTAAAAGTTTCCCTGGGTAATCTAGGATTAGGCGATAAGTGCCGATTCATCCTTCAGCCTTAATCCTTCCTAAAAGTTTGTACTAATCAAAAATTATGGAGTAGATAAATCAGGTGAAACCCTATTTACCAATCCAACTATTAACAACATTATTTGTAATCACAACCAGCACCCTCACTCCTGCTGTTTCTAACGCTCAAATCGATTTAGCCTGTTTCATGCGGGATGCCAATGGCAATCTGATTGACCTTGGCAAACTTTGCGGCATATCAAAGCAAAACAGTTCAGGGGTGATTACAATCCCGATCAAACGCCGAGTCTATAACACTCCTGTGATTGATGTCACCTTTAATGGTAAACGAACCTTTGAAATGGTGGTTGATACAGGAGCATCCGTCGTGACAATTACCCCAAAAATGGCAAAAGCTTTGGCATTGAAACCAGAAGGAACTGCCACGATGGATACAGCTAATGGTACAGTAGATGTACCCCTGGGTCGCTTGGCCTCCGCTGCCGCAGGAGGTATTGTGGCTAACAACCTATTGGTTGCTGTGAGTCCATCCCTGTCAATTGGACTGCTAGGACACAATTTCTATCAAGATTATGATCTGACGATTAAGCAAGATGTCATTGAGTTGCACCTTCGTTAATCCGTAAGGTTAAACACACGCTCTTTACACAGGTTTGGGGAACTCGCCAACAAGAAAGCGATCGCTTAATCAAATCAATCATTTGGGATTCCGTCAGGGTAGAGGCTGCTTCATCCCACATCACCCTGATCACGCGACCTCTACGCACTAGGAACTCGAAGACAATTTCACCAGCTACCCCTAGGGGTAGGTTCAACCGTTGCAGATGTTGGGTTAAACAGGTTGTCCCTATTTCATCTAATCCCTTAACTCTGACCAACTGTAACCTGTGATGGCTGATTGCCGCTGAGCTTAATATCTCTGACTTCACCTTTTGAATCAATCTAGGACAGACCAAGGTCAATTCAAAATTATCTGGTGATTGAGTACCGAAATAGTCCTCAGTGATTATTTCTGATTCCTGATCGCCAGAATATGGATTATCATTATCATTGTTCCTATCCTGAAGTGTCTTAGAAGTAATATACTCCTGAGGGATAATTTCTGATGCCTTACCGGGAGCATATGGATTATCATTATCATTACTTAGCTTAGATTCCTTGGACCTGTTTTGCCTATACTCTGACTGTTGAATCCAAGCTTTGGTTTTAACCCCTAATTTCCTATATTCACTTATTGGTAGGACAGACCTTGGGATAGGAGAAGACCAGGCGGTGGGAGAAGACAAGGCAGAGAGGGAAAACAGTAAAGATCGGTTAATCTTAGAGTTCTTAGGTGTCCCCTTTTTCCCCTGGTCATGAGGAAATGGTTTTGAATTGATGTCAATTCCTGCTTGTCTGCGGCTCCCCTTATCCCCTGCTCTCAACCCTGAACGCCACTTCTGTAGCCTGAGTCTATCCTGAATTGCACTAGCAAAAGTACTTTTGATCATGCCTTCCCAGTTAACTCCTTCTGGTATTGTTACTGGTACTTGCATCGATATCAGGTGGCTTTCTCCTGCAACCGTTACCTGATCACTGACAGCAACAAAAGCGGTGTACTGGCACAATAGTTGATAACTCAACGCTGTTGCGGTCACTGCCTCTACCCCAGCTTTGGTTTCACAGCTCAACATTTGCTGCATCAGGTGTTTAATCCTTGCTCTACCCCACAGCTGGGCAATGGCTGGATTGTCGGCTTGATCAAAATTGAGGTTAAATCTTTTCTCGTAGTAACTACCATCCGCCCTAGTACCGGTAATCCTGAGAGTACCAGTAGGGATTGTTCGGGTAGCGTAGCCTTTTGGCCAAGGTTGGTTTGGGGTTAGGGTTGAATGTTGTTTGGTTGAAAGTTCTAAGGCCGTAGGCCACGCTACGCGATCAGCTGTAGCATTCGAGTCGGGTTGGTTATTCTCCAAACCTTTAACCTTCAACTTACTAACCTGCAACTGTTCTGCCTGGAACTCTGGACTCAGAGAAATGCGTCCACAGATAACCAAAGGCTGCTGGGTAAATAGATCCGGAGTGGGATTGGGATAAATTATCGCTTCCCCTGGGCCTTCCCAAGTAACGTGAATATTGGTTAGCACTGGGTTATTAATTTGACGGAAAAACTGTTCCGCTACTGCTTCAGTTGGTTCATCCTGACGCACCATTCTAGCTATTCCCCGTCCAATTTCAGCTAAGCGATTGAGCAGAAAGCGGTTCGGAGAACTGCCGACACCAAAGCTATAGATGCGATTTCCAGGTTTAAGCTGTTGCTGTACTTCTGCTAGTACCTGATTCTCATTGCTAATGTAGCCATCACTTAGCAGTACAATACTCCGTAGTCGTCCCTCTGGTGCAGCCGGTAAATTCAGCAAGTTACGAATACCTTTGAGTAAATAAGTACCACCGTTGGCTTTTAATTGATTGATGTAGTTAATCGCCTTTCTACAGTTTTGGGGGGTATTCGATAAGGGTTTGGTAGATAGCTGGGTAGCAGTATCTGAAATATCAATAATGGTAAAGGTATCCTTCGGATTGAGTCCATTAATAAACCGACGCATCAATTCCTGAGACTTTAGCAGAGGATCCCCCATTTGAGAACCAGAGGTATCGATCAGGAACACCACATCCTTTGGCACAATCTCATCGGTGCTATAGTCCAACGCGGGGATAAGATACACAGCAAAATGATTGCCCCGTTGATCTGCGTGGGTAAGTACTGTTGTCTGAGTTTGCTCCTTGGCAATCCCATAGCGTAGAATCAGGTCTTTGTTGGGAATCGTGTCTTCCTGACTCAGTTTTACCCGCAGGATTTGCCCCTGTTGTTCAATGTTAATCTGATGGGAGGTAGAATAAACCTCTGTAATTGCTACTCCAGCGTCAATCTCGACGGTTACCCCAATGTCATGACCTGAGCGCATGTCTGGCGGAATCAAGGGTGGAGTGATCCGGGAAGCATCGGGAACGAAGTCAGTATCCCCACTCTCATCAATGGGAGTACCAGGTATGAAACGGGGGCCAACTACCATTGGGAAGACAAATTCATAATTACCCCCCTGGAACTGTAGCTGATCGGTATAGCGAATGGTGACCTCAATTTGCTCCCCTGGTTTAATGTGAGCTAGAGATTGAGTAAAAATATTATCCCGTTCTTGCTCTAAGAGTCCCGCAGTCCGCCCCTGACTGCAAGCTTGCTCGTAGATAGTTTGAGCCTCTTCCCGTTTTTTGATATTGCCCTCAATTATGCGATCGCTTAATTTAATCTCCATCTCATCCACCGCCGCTTCATCCGGTAGTGGAAAGATATAGACCGCTTCTAAGGGTTCGCTAAATGGATTGTCAAAGGTCTGTGTCACCTCTACCCGTGACAGGTGACCGGTGATTTTGGCGTAAACGTCTGTATGTTTCAGAGGAAATACCGAATGTTGCTCCTCTTCGTTAACGTATAGTCCCCCTAGCAACTGCTTGGAGCATAATAGTGCATGAGTGGGCATGGGCATTTACCTTAAGATTGAGCAAATGGGTGAGCTTCGCCACTGTCCCTATCAGTAGCAAGGTCTTGGGTAGACGCACCATGCTAGCCACAAATCTAATGATAAATCCTTACCAAGAGTGAACTTGGGTCAATCTGCCTTTTAGTTAGCCATCATAATCGCTGTCAATCTCAATATCGAGAGTTTCTTGATCTACCCTTACATACAAAATGTTTGGACGACAGCACACTTGACAATCTTCGATATAGGATTGCTGTTCACCAGCGCTTAGATCAACAAAGGTCAAATTGGTTTCACCACAATAGGCACAGGAATATTGAGCAGTCTCTTGCATTCACTCAGAATTTTCTTTGAGTGTAGCAATAATTTTATTGGGTCAGGGCTGACGGAGATCACAACTGACCTATGAAATTGGTAACTGATAAATTTACAGGCTGACGGTCTGTTGTGGAGTCGTTTTTTGTGGAGTCGTTTTTTGTTGAGATTTGACGGTTGACGGTTGACGGTTGACGGTTGATGGTCAACCATAAACAAAAATTCAATTTACAACAGCTGATGACTAAACCATCTCCATCGTTACCACCAGGATGCATTTTCCGCCCTGCCTGTGCTAAGGATACCTGGGCAATTCTGAAATTAATTCTGATTGCTAAACTAGAGCCTACCCAGTTACGTTGGACCCAGTTTCGGGTGATTGAATTTGAGGGGCGTGTGGTGGCTTGTGGACAATTGCGCAACTTTCCCGATGCCCAAGAATTGGGGAGTTTGGTTGTGGCACCTAAGTGGCGCAATCGGGGCTTGGGGAGTTATCTGATGGAAAATCTAATCAAAGAGGCAACTCAGCCTCTTTATCTCGAATGTATGGGTTGGCTGACGGCATTTTACAACCGTTTCGGTTTTGTGTCAGTATCCTGGCAAGACTTACCCAAATCCCTTAAAGTTAAGTTTGGCTTGTCCAAACTAGCAACTACAGTATTGGGTATTCCTCTATCCATCATGACCTACCAACGAAAGGATGAAGGATGAAGTATGTTCCCGTAGCGTGGCCATTCGCGTACCGTGGCCTTTTGGCCTTGGCCTTGGCCAAGGCTGAATTTTTTGGGATCCATGCTTTTTGTCTTCAGACTTTATACTTGGTATCGAGCTATTGTATGGAGCTATAAAATAAGCAGTATTGGAAGCAGCCAGCCGCCTATGGCAACCGCCGCATTTTTTCAAGGTATATTAGGAGCTTCGAGTTTGGCATTGGGAGCCTTAGTTGGGGTTTTCTGGCAGCCAAACCGCACTGTTTCTGCTGCCATCATGGCATTTGGTAGTGGGACCTTAATTTGTGCGATCGCATTTGAAATCACCATCATTCAACTCCAATTACCCAACGGGCGCGTTGCTGAATTTCGGTATTGATTGGTTTTGTATTTTGCCTTCAACCTTGGCCTTTCGGCCACGCTACGCGAACAACCTTCAACCTTCAACCTTGGCCTTTCGGCCACGCTACGCGAACAACCTTCAACCTTTAACCTTGGCCTTTCGGCCACGCTACGCGAACAACCTTCAACCTTCTGGACTTGGTGATGAATCACTAGATTTGACATCCAACCAAGCTCGGATTTCTTCAACTAACCAATTCAATTCAGCTTCTGGTAATTGTTCGCCAAAGATGTAAGTTTGGGATTTTTGACCAAAGGGTGATGGTCGTTCTACCTGAGTAGTGATCGCAATCCCCCGATGGTATCTGCCTTGTGCATCCCGATAGGCAGTAATATAAACTTCTTTAATTTGTGAGTTTTCTCCTCGATCCCATTTTTTGCGGCTCAAGGATGCCTTAATAATTTCAAATTTTTTGTTATCAAAACAAATACGAACTGCCTCAGAAAAGTCTTTTTCAGAGTTTAATGATGTTATCCACATCACTAAAAAAATTGGGATAGCTAAAGGCAGTAATGATACTGGAATTGCTAATAAAATTACTAATATTTGAAGAATAAGGTGCTTAAATAAGTCAAGTAAAATTGCTACGACTACTCCCAACCCAACACCAACTAATATCCGGTTTTGCCTAGACTTTTCTAAGGTCTTGAATCGCTGTAGGGAGTAAGAAAATACCCCCTTTACCACCCCTCTAGCTTGTTTTAGGGCATGTTTGAAGGGTTTCATCACTATCATTTCCCAGTGAGAGGGGATATCAATGATCAGTTGTTCTGCTGATTTATGAATACGGACAACAGTGTCTGGCAGACCAGTTGGGGAGGTGTTGTTTGATGGAACCACTGGGTTAGTGTATAGGGCTTCAGTAGCTTGTTTAGCATCACTGAAGCGGCGCTCCACAGCTGGTTCTGTAATTTTTTCTAGCCAGGTCACCAAGCCAGGCTCAACAGTAGAACCGAGTAGTTGACGAAATTGAATCCGCAAATTTTCCTGAGGTAACTCAGCAGGTGCCACTCCAGTCAGCAGTTCAATCAAGGTCACCCCTAAGGCATACAAATCAGAAGCAGGCACAGCTTGACCCCCAAACTGTTCCATGGGAGTATAACCATAGGTTCCCACCACTGTAAATGTGGCACCCGCAGTAGTTGGTTGAGCCTGCACTGCTCCAAAATCGATTAAATATACCTGCTCGTCCTCACCCCAAATTAGATTGCTTGGCTTGATATCTCGGTGTAAGACTGGGGGGTTGAGCTGATGTAAGTACTGAAGAATTTCTAAAATATCAGCTGCGATAGTATTTACCTGCTGCTGAGAGAATCTAAACCCTTGAGACTGTTGCTGTTTCAGGGATAGACCAGGGATATACTCCTGAACCAGTCCAAACCATAGGATACTCTCATCGAGGGAAAAATAATCCCGATACTTGGGAATCCGAGGATGATCCAGTTGTTTGAGAACTTGCGCTTCCCGCTCAAATAGTTTCAAATCGTCCCATTGTACGGGACCACCTAAAGCCAAAAGCTTGACTACGACTTGTGTGTCAGACTCGGAATCCAGTGCTAGCCAAGTCTGGCGCACTGGATTGTCATTCAGCTGCTGCTGGAGGTAATAGCGATTTTGGAGGACTTTTCCAGATTCTAGCATAGTGTAGTAGGCGTTGAAGCCAGTTCTTTTACTATAGCTTTTGGTGAATACAACATAGTATAAAGAAGGATCCTTGTGAATAAGAGCAATCAACCATGTCCTGTAGTAGTTACAGAAGTATTGGGGTTGTTGCTAATAGATTGTTTGTCAAAAAATTATGATTACCCTAAATCCCTCTGGTAAGCTATCAGCTATCAGCTATCAGCTATCAGCTATCAGCTATCAGCTATCAGCTAAAGGCCTGTGGCCACGCTACTTGAGATGCTTAGGTGCGCTTTCCGCATCTAATTATTAAATTCGCCACGGGTCGCACTTGAATAAAATAAGCTGACCGCTGAGCGCTGACCGCTGAATGCTTACTCCCTCTGCCTAATTAACCCCCTTCCATCCCCCTTAAAAAAGCCGAGTTGTTTCAAGGGGTGCTAGGAAGGAAATCAAAGACACGAAGCTCTTAGTTTTTAAAATTTGTTTTATACACAGTACAGTCTATATTCAATAGAATAGTAATTACATTTTAGGTAATTTTATTGATTGTTTAAATTGAACTTGAAATTATAACGAAGTGAAGAATTAAACTAGATAAAAATTAAATTATTGCTCCAGAAAAGATTCCTAAATACCTATTTTAATTGATAACTACAGATGATAAATCATAAGTTTTACCCTGGCTACTTTTTTGACAAGGACATTGAATTAGCTTTAATAAAGCAAGTTTAAATTATGGATTATATATTTCTATAAACAACTAGTATTGAAGATAAGTATAACAATGATAATTACATAAACATAAATCCCTGGTTTCAAGCGGGAAGTGATTACAATATCGATAAAAAATTGGTTATGGTAAAACTAAGTTGATTACAATTTTTACCAATCATGATCTGGAATGTTCAAGTTTTAACTATTTGCCAGAGTAGCTTTTTGGTTAGATTTATCTAACTATAAACTCTGTCAATGAGATGTAGCAACTCTTGTGGAGCATCATCCTTTCCCAGACCGATAAGATAGTTATAGTCTCAAGGAGTTTAATTCAGTAGGTGTTGCAATTGCTGTTGTTGTAGTTGCCCAATCCCAGTGGTTGCCCAATCCCAACTTGAACCTTTTCTGTAATCCAGGCAGACTACCACCAGCCTGTGATGGGATAAAGTCTCTCCCCATCCCTGTTTTTGGCGGAACGGTTTTTGAGCTGGTGGAGCTGTTGCTTGAATAGTTCTATCTGTTGCGTTCTATCGGTTGCGGCTGGGCGGAGATTTGTCAATCTAATTTATTTAGATGTGTTTGCCCTGGGGGGAAAGCCAAACACACAAACAACCACCGTCACGGTTATTCAGTTTTTAAGGCGCGAAACTTTGACACTTGTCCCTAAGTGTGATACTTTCATTGAGTGCTTATCGATACTGATTTAAAGCCAGCAAATCCCACACCATTTACCCCAGCATAACCTCTGGGGGGTGTTGTAATTTGTTTTTACCTGGTAGTCGGTGTCGCACCGCTATCTTCAATGGCCTAAGACTTGGTTTCTTAGGAACCGATTCTTGTCGGGGTCGAGAAGACAAAGATACTGAAGACAATGTGAAATTATTCTTATGATTACTCAGTCACCACCAAGTAACTGGCGACTCAAGCCAGGTTATCTGAGCTATAGTGGCTCTCAGTTTGAGTCCGTTCACATTCTTTTGGGAGGGTTTTTGGCCGATCGCCATTCCTCTAATCCTCTATCGACTGGCTCTTTACTGTCCGACAATCCCAGCTGTGAATGGGGCAAGGGGCAGCCATTCGAAAAAGTGATCGACTCTCCAGAAGCTTTTGCGGCGTTGATAGCAAATCCTCAGTTGTTTCGACATGCGATCGCAATTATTGAACCCTGGAAACATGTGGGCTGTAACCCCCTAGGTGAGGAGGTCCGTGCCTCGGTTAATGTGGCTTATTTGGCGCAAAAAGTTGCTGACTGTGATTCAATTCTCTTTCCCTATTGGGCCTCAGGTCCGTTAGATTTGGAGCGACTGATCCCCGTCATCAGCTCAGGATTGGCAATTGTGGTAGAGGGGGGGGATCCATCTCTCCGGAATCCCTCTACCTTTGCAGGGGCAAGTTGCTCCCATCAGGATCTTCTCCGTCTATCTGAGCAAATTCTCCTGTCTCGGACTCCTGCAAGCGCACCTGCCATATTTATTTGTTTAGGGCACCAGCTTGCGGCTCAGGCTCACATCAGCCTGATTCGTCGGGCAGTCAGGGAAGTGTTAGCTCTAGATGTTTTGGAGGGGGATGGCAATGGCAAGGCTTTGAGGGCTTTACAACGTATCTGTCAAGAAATCCAGGCAGTAGGGCAATCCCTGGTCATCAAGAAGCGGGATGGCCGTGTGGTGGCAGACAATTGGGAGCATCAGGAGTTTGCGGTGGCTCACAACGAAGCAAAAGAGATTGGTGATCGCCAGCTGCGGCAGTATGAATCCCCTGACCATGAGACCTCCGGTGTTCCTGAGGCACTGATTGTTGCCCATGAGATTACCGCTGATGAGCACGAAGGGGTGATTGATACGTCGATTGCCTATGAGCATGAACTCAACATTGCAATGTTTCATTCGGACGAGGTGAACGAAGAGGCAATCTTATTTGCAAACTGGGCGTATCGGTTAATTCATGATGCTCTCATTCCCAGCCGTCACATTGTGGCGAATAGTGCTTTGTCTTGGCTTATCCAGCTCCCTGATGCTGTTGAAATTTTGTGCTCGACGGCGGATGATGATGATGAGGTGTTGACAGAGTGTTCTGCCACTTGCATCAATTACAGAGATTTTGAAAGTAAAACCGTTCGGCGATCGTTTACCTGTCAGTTTCATCCGGAATTGCTGGCAGATCTGCGGGTGGTGGGTTTGCGGCAGCCCCCTTCCTATGAAGAGCTGAAGCAGGATGATGGGGTACGGCTATTTGCACGTTTGTTGTATGCCGGGATGCAAGAATAGCGATCGCAATTTTACAGGCACAGAGTTAGATTGGTGTGTTAGAGGCAGCATAACGCGCCCTAAGGGAGGCCGATCGAGCTGAAAAAGGGGTGGCTGTTTAATTAGTAAAGTGTTAGGTTTCTTTTGATAGTGGCTAAAACGAACATGAACCAGGTAGCGGTACCTGGTTCATGGCTATACTTATTCAACAAAATATCTAGCTAGGGTTTACACAGTCTTACAGCCGACGCTCAACAAAAAAGTATATTCCTCCATTACTTACTTTCCTGAGTGGTTTGGCTTTTGATGTTTTAGCAGTTTGGCTAGCCTAAAGATACTGAACAAAGATGCTTCAGATCATTACCACTAGCTAGTTAAAACATCTACCAATTAGGGCTAGACATGGTTTCAGTTGTCTAGGGTAGGTGGTAATTAAACTCAATTACTCCCATTCATGCTGATTTAACGCCTACCTTACCCTACATGTCTTGTTAATCTCTACGACTAAGTTTTTAGGGCTGTAAGTTCTTCAGGACAGGAGGCACAGTCCTGAATTCCGATTGGTTTGTGTGCCTATGATTAATGTATCAACTTGGCTGAACTTTTGGTAGACTCTGTTCAGAGAAATTTGCTAAACTTAAAATTTGTTTAAAAAGCCTATGAATTCGTAACGTTCGAGAAATCCTATAGGACTTACGGCGCAAACCCGTTTATTGAGGGTCATTACACCGATTTCAGCCTTTGACTTATAAGAGAAACCTGGTTTTAAGGGTCTTGCTGTGTAAGCCCTGTACTAATTATTGATTCGAGAATATCCCACCCTCAGTAACTCTTCCGCAATCCAATTTGAGCCTAGGTATAGGGATAAATGGGTAAATTAGGGCATGGGATGATATGGATTTTTTTTTTGATTTATATGTTAAGCATTTTGTTAGCTTGCATTACTTGACAAATCCTTTAGATCTGATGTGCATTCTGTATTTTTTGCTACTATACTCGAAGAAAATCTTAGAGCTGACTTAGGGATTAAAAAGACTCTGATGAAGAAGTTGTTAATTACGCTATTGGTAGCACTGTGCTTGGTTACAACACTATTTCTAACCAGCCCTGCCACTGCACTAGCTAAAACTACACTTTACCCAGGTGAAGAACTCAAAAGAGGTGATTTCATAACCTCTCCGAATGGTCAATACAAGTTCATTCAGCAAGAAGATGGAAACCTCGTTCTCTACAACGGTTCTGGACTCCCTTTGTGGGCTAACGGGCAACATGGCAAAGCAGTGAGTAGAACCATCATGCAGGATGATGGCAATTTTGTTACCTATGGATACCCTGAGGCACTTTGGTCTTCTGGTACTAGTGGGAGTCTAGGTGCTTACCTCATGCTCCAGGATGATGGCAACATTGTAATTTATCAGCCCCATCCCGATCCAATATGGACTACTAATACTGTTGAGTAAATTACTGATTAATATGAGGGGTGACACCCCTCATATTAATGGCTATATTTTGATTATGTAGATGCACCCTGATGATCAAGAGAGCTTGAAGACGGCTCTCTTATTTTTTTTTAGGGAAAGGGATCGATGCAGGAGATCTCAAAAGCTGTGTGTACTCATTCAAAAACAACGGAAAACAAACAACGCAAAATAAACAACGCAAAATAAACAACGCAAAACTAGCGAATGCGATTGGCCTAAGGCCACGCTTCGCGATCGCATACTCTGTCGGACATGATCTTACCAGCAATATTAAATCAATACGTCTTCTACCATAATTTCATTTAAAGTTTTCAATAACTCCCGCTCATTGTAAGGCTTATAAAAATAGGCAGATGCCCCTAAAGTCATAGCTAGTTGGCGATGCTTAGAGCCACTCCGGGAGGTGAGCATAATAATGGGTAAAGTCTTTAAGCTCGGCTCTACTTTGACCCGAGTTAAAAAGCCGTAGCCATCCAGCCGGGGCATTTCGATGTCACAAATAATGGCTTTCACCTCTAATCCCCGAAGCAGTTTTTCTATCCCATCCTGACCATCTTTGGCATGTTCTACAATATACCCAGCTTTTTCTAACCCCAATGCCAACATCCGGCGCACGTTAATCGAGTCATCAATGATTAAGATGGTGTCTTTGGTACTTGGTTGTATACCGATTGAGGGAGGTTGTTGCTCCACAAATCCCTTTGAGGTGGGGCAATGTTGTGGGGATAAACTCTCTAGGTTAGTGGTGCGCTGACAACTGATTATCCAGCGTAGCATGGCGTTGGCGTCTACCAGAGGAACCACTCGACCGTTGCCGAGAATGGTACAGCCGCTAAATCCATCAGGTAACCCTAGGGTTCCTTCTACTTGACGCACGGTGACTTCTCGCTCTCCCCAGGAGCGGTCTACACACAGGCCGATTAATTGCTCGGCTTGATTGATAATTAGAATAGTAGGTTCGTTGATGCTCGGGGTTTCTTCTAGGGTGGTGACCCGACGGCGACAGTAAAATTTCAGCCACTTTTTCATGCGAATCAGGGACACCATTTTCCCTTGCCAGTTGATGACTTCGTTGCCTAGGGTGGTTATGATTTGCTGGGATTTGAGCATCAGCATCTCTTGAATCACATCGATGGGAAATGCCAAGAGCATGCCGTTACTTTCCACTAGCAGGATGCGTGCTACCGATAGGGTAAAGGGGACGGTGAGGGTAAAGGTGGTTCCCCAACCGGGTTGGGTATCGACTCGGATATTCCCCCGGATTTGCTTGAGGTTGTTGCGCACTACATCCATCCCCACACCACGACCAGATAGGTCGGTGACTTGATCAGCCGTACTAAATCCGGGTTCAAAAATCAGAGACAGCAATTCCTGGTCACTGGCGCTGGCGAGCAGCTCCTGGTCTAATCCCATTTCCTCTGCTCTGGCTCGGATTTTAGTTAAATTAATGCCTTTGCCATCATCACGGAGGGTAAGCTGGGTCTGGTTCCCCCTGTGGATGGCTTTGATTTCAATAGTTCCCTTTGGCGGTTTCCCCATAGCCTGACGGGTGCTAGGGTCTTCAATGCCGTGGTCGAAGGCATTGCGCAATAAATGCATGAGGGGGTCACTCAGGGTTTCCAGGATGGTGCGGTCAATCAGGGTACCTTTCCCCACTACCTTGAGTTCTACTTGTTTGCCATGCTCCACACACAAGTCCCGCAAAGCTCGGGAAAATCGTCCCACTAAATCAGATAAGGGACGCATCCGAACCTGAGTCAGATTGGTTTGCAGCTGCTTGGCAGTTTTGTTTAATTCATGGGCAATGCTATCAGTATCGTCTAGGGTCAATTCCAAGTCGCTGGTGACTTCTTCGATTTGAACAATGGTTTCCATCACCTCCCTTGATAGCAGGTGCAAGTCGCTGTAGGAATCCATCTCTAAGGCATCAAACCCTTGAACAGTAATAGCTAGGGAAGTAGAGGAAGCAGAGGAAGCGTCAGAAGCGGCGGGAGAAGATACGGAAGATGGCAGCAACAGTCCCTCGGATTTGCTGGTTTCCCCATCCCCCTGTCTTCCTGTCATTCCTCTTGGGGTGGCAATCTGGTCATAAGATGTGCGCAGCTTGTGATTGGAGGCTTCGAGAATCTTGACCCGGCGGCTGAGGTTGTATACTAGGGTGCGCAGTCGTCCCAGTTGCAGGGAAAGACCATTGCGCTCGATAGTCAGTTCTCCAAACAAGTCATTGAGTCGATCCAACTGTCGCACAGGAATGCGCACAGTATTTTCCTGGTGTGGGTCTTTTGAGGAGTCTTCCTGATTGTTCTCCCTCACGAAGATGGGTTCAGGGCAAGGGGGGGAAGACAAGGGAGGGGGAGAAGACAAGGGAGAGGGGGAAGAAATCTTGGGATTGCTATCCACCCATTGAAATACCTTTACTTCCCCTTGATCTGGCTGGTCTGGCTGGTCTGGCTGGTCTGGCTGGTCTGGCTGGTCTGGCTGGTCTGGCTGGTCTGGCTGGTCTTCCTGGTATGCCTCATCCCCTTGTCCGAGTAGTTCTGGCTGATCGGTTTCCAATTCCCCAACTAATATAGCTTCCTCTGGCACCCCTGGGTCTGTAGCTCCTCCTTCATTCTCCTGAAACTCCCTAGCTTCGAGGCGGCGGGGTAAATGAGTCAGTTGACCCACCAGTACCAACGCCTGGGATTGCCGCCACAGCATTAGAGCTTGTTGGGCGATCGCTTCCACTTGGTCTGGGGCAGCTTCTAGCTGGTGATTGATGTCTTCGCACAACTGGCTAAAAGCCTCAAGCTGCAGCATTTCTCCTAACCCGCCTAATTCTTGAGCCATGATGGACACTTCTTCTAGCAAGCAGGGCTTTTCGGGGTCTGCTAATACCCCTTCTAGGCGAGCTAGACACCCTTCCACTTCTGTTTCAAACAGCATGGCAGTCACATTAGTGCCATCCTCTGCTCCCAGCATAGTAGTTGCATCATCTGCGACCGGGTCCCCTAGAATATCGTGCAGTTGATCAAATACTGGGTTAGCTATGGTTTCTAGCCACTGGGAGTCTACCCGATTGCCCTGGCGGTTGATCTCGAGTACCTGGCGCAGACAGTCTACCCCCTGTAGGAGTAGACTTTCGAGTTGGTTTTCGATTGCGATCGCATTTTTCTTAGCCTTGAGAACTTTAAATGAATCCTCTAAACGGTGAGTTAGGTGACTCAAGGTGCCATATCCCATCATCCCAGCTCCCCCTTTGACAGAATGAACCGCTCGCAGAATCCCATCCATTTTCTGACTATCAATGGCAGCGCTGGCTAAACCCAGCAGCACCGATTCAATGGTATCTAAGTATTCCTTTGCCTCTTCGAGAAACTGTAGCTGAATTTCCAGTTCTTTGTCCTGTGACATGTGTAGTGGTTAGTGGTTAGTGGTTAGTGGTTAGTGGTTAGTGGTCATTAGTCATAATTCTGATCAACTTTAAACTTGCCAACCGATGTTTGTAATTCTTCAGCAATACTGACAGTGTCTTGGAGGGAGTGGGAGATATGTTCTGTTGACTCGTAGGTGCGTTCTGAGATTTGGGCAATGTCTTTCATTACGTTGGTCACAGCGCTTGAGGTTTCCGCTTGGGAAACGGTAGCTTGGAATATGGATTGAATGAATTGGTCGATTTGGGTGGAGACGTTGAGGATTTGACCAAAACTGTCTTTGGCTTCTTGAACTAGATAGGTGCCTTCGACCACTTGGGTAGTCCCCAGTTCCATGGCTTCCACCACTTCGGAGGTGCCTTGTTGGATGTTATCTACAATTTGTTCAATTTCTTTAGTGGCCGTGGCAGCGCGAGCAGCGAGTTCTCCAACTTCTTCGGCAACCACTGCAAATCCTTGCCCCTCTTCTCCAGCTCGGGCAGCTTCTATGCCAGCGTTGATCGACAATAGGTTGGTTTGCAGGGCAATTTGGTTAATAAATGCCACCACTTGGGAAATTTGCTGGGAGGATTCCCCGAGGCGCTTGACTTTTTTGGCAGTTTCTGCTATTGTATCTCTCAAGATTAGGATACTGGCAACAGAGCGCTCAATAGCGTAGGTGCCGCTTTGGGCGGTGTTGGCAGCGGTATGGGCGACAGCAGCGGCTTGGCGGGCATTAAAGGCTACCTCTTGAATAGAACCAGTCATTTGAGCCACAGAATCTAGGGTGTCGGTGATTTCCTGGGTTTGTTGGAGTGCGGCTTCAGACAGTTGATGAATAGCTCCAGCATTGTCCCCAACAGACTGGTGTACCTCAGTAGCAGCAGTTTTGACTTGGGTAACAATCCCTCTTAGACTTTCGATGACGGCATTGAAGAAATCAGCCACAGTGCCAATTTCCCCACTGAGGATCTCAGCCCTTACCGTGAGGTCACCTTGGGCAGCTCCTTCCACTTTATTAACCAGTTCTAACAGTTGCAACTGTAGGGCTTCCCGTTGTTGCTGTTGTTCCTGGGAAACTACTTCCGCAGCAATGCGGGCTTGTTTGAGCTGGTCCACTAGCTTGGCTTGCTCAAGGGCAAAGCCCAATTGAATCGCCATCTGCGTGAAAAAGTTGATGTCTGATTCTTGCCAATGCCGGGTACCGGAACACTGATGGGCGACCAACAGTCCCAGTAATTTGTCCTCCCCTAAGATGGGGGCGACTAGGTGAGCTTTGACTTTAAACGGTTCAAGTTGACCAAAGTAACACTCACTCAAGTCTGCCTGGTAAATGTTATCCAAGGCAGTAACTCTACCCTGCTGATACTTTTCCACATATTGGTGGGCAAAGCAGGGGTCAGCAATTTCTGCTCCTAGGGATTTCGGCCAGCCATGACCCACGGATTCGGCGACAATGGTTCCTTGCCAATTTTCGTCAAACAGATAGACTAGGACTCGGTCGGTTTTCAGAGCTTCTCGGATGCCACTGATGGCTGACTGGTAGATTTCCTCGACTGTGAAGGATTTCCGGATACCGGAGGTAATCTCAATGACTTGCCCAGCTCGGTCGGCTTCGGCGGTCTTCACTGTGGCGAGACTGGCACTGCTTAAGGCTAGTCCTAAGTGGGTGGCTAATTCCTGTAGAAAGTCAATCTCATCGGTGCGCCATACTCGAGTGTTAGAACACTGATGGGCTACCAATAAGCCAATTAGATTATCCACCCCCACAATCGGGACGACCAGGTTTGCCTTGACTTGCAGTCGGTTCAACAACTGCATATGGCCCGAGGAATATTTCTGTGCTTGGACATCACTGGTGGGCACAACCCTTCCCTTGCGATAGGCTTCCAGCAATTTTCTGGGAATACAAGCATCGGTGATTTCGTTGGCGATTGCTTTTGGCCAAGGGGAGTCTACCGCTTCAGCCACAATGGTTCCCCGATAGCCTGGGTCAAAATAATAGATCACCACCCGGTCGGCGGCTAACTTTTCCTTAGCAGCATTTACCACTAAATCAAAGGCATGGGCTTTCTGATCAGGTTTGGCAGCATGGGTGACAACATCAGCAAATAACCGAGCCTTGTCTAGGGAAGCTTGTTGCTTAGCAACTAGGGTCTGTAGCTGAGATGCCATACGGTTGATATTTGACCCAAGTACCCCCAGCTCATCGGTTCCCACCAGCTCCAAACGGGTATCCAGTTGCCCTTCCCCGAGGGCTTTCACTGCCTTGGTAGCTGCTAACAAGGGACTGGTCAACCGGTTAGCGAGATAGACAGCTACTGCAGCAACTAATAAGGTGGTCAGGGAGATTCCCAGGGTCAGGGTGAGGAGTAATTGTCGCTGGGGCAGAAATGCGATCGCATCTGGGGTGGCCATGACTGCTACCCAGGGAAGGTCGGGTAAGTCGTTGATTTTACGAAAGGGGGTATAGGATAGCAGATCCTGATGCTTTTTGACCCGATCAGACGTGACGAGACTATCAGGTTTGTCAGCAGTTTGCAGTTCCTTGGCGTCCGGGAATACCTTGGTTAGGGGCTGATTAACGATATTGCTTTGGTTGGAGAGAAAAATTTTACCGTTGCTGGTATTGATTAAGTAAAGTTCTTCGCGATCGCTGCCCATCAGGTTGATCGAATCTTGAAGGTGTTGGATGGGCATCCGGGATTGGATAACTGCGACCAGCTCTTTTGTATTTTCGTCAAGTACCGGTGCAGCTAAGTAAAGGGATAACTGACCAGACGCATCCGAGTTTATTGGTTGACTAATCACCGGTTGTTTGGTCTTGATCACCTGCTCAAAATAAGACCGGGAGCTGGGATTATCTACAGGAGTCTGATTAGATTTGGCAATGACTTTGCCGGTTAAGTCGAAAACAGCTATACTGTCGTAGACCTGGTAAATGTCTAGGTAGCGGTTTAATAATAGGGCTTGTCTTTCCGAAAGGGAGATGGTCTGCTGTTGACTGGAATTAGTAAAAACTGGGAGCGTAGCTAGAAATCGAATATCGGCATAGCGGTCTTGTATGAAGCCCTTGAGGTTGTCTTCTAGGCTAACTACCCTAGCAATGTTTTTTTGGTAAATTTCTTGGGTAATAGATTGGTTGGCTAAGTGATAGGCAATAGAGCCAATCAGCAGTACAGGAATAGTGCCTAGGGTGATGAATAATGATGTTACTTTAGTTTTTAAGCTGAGTTTAAGACCCCCAGAGCTTTTGGAACTGCTAGGTGGTTCAGTGGAGCCTATAAGCTCAACCCCATCCTGATCGGAGTTTTGGGTTGGTTCTGTGCTAGTCACATTTATAACTGAGTCCAATTCGGCATGGTGACGATACCTGTCTTTGGTTACCCCTTGACTATTTAAATCCTGATTAATTTCATTATTATATATTGATTTATCAAATTGTTTCACCATAAAAAAGCACCATTACCTGGCTACCAACTTATTTTTTATCAAAGCATTGATATATCTATTATCTAAAAAAAAAGTATCGTTTGAGGGTAGTTTTAAATTAACAATCAACAATTCCCAGCTGGCATTGAGTTTAAGTCAATTCCCGTTAAATTAGGTGTTGTGTAAAAGAGATGAAGCCATAATTGCCAAACCATCTAGTACTAACAAAATTTCTTGCTCTTGCAAAGCGCATCCCCGTAAGTAGGGAACCAAACCCGATGACACTTGTCCCAGTGGAGATTGAATACAATCGGGTGTGAGTCGCAACACCCCTTCAATGCTTTGGACTGCAACCCCTAAAGACGCTGACTGATTACGGAGCGTCACTATGTTGTACTGTTGAACATTAGTTTCTACGGTCGGTAAACCTAGCATTTGAGCTAGATCAATTACCCACAAAACACGAGAACGCCGATTCATCAACCCCTGTACGTACAGGGGCATATTTGGCATGGGGGTCAGACGCTCTTGGGGCAAGACTAGAACTTCCTGGGCTTGATGCATAGATATAACCGCAGGGGTTTGTTCATTTAACAAAAATTTAAGATAAGCATCCCCGATATTATTGTGTTCTTCAGATGGTTTGGTTATACTAGCTAACTGAGACCAGGTTTGGGGGGTATGGGCTAGTGCTGACGTATTCATTAATTCACAAGTAAACCTATGTTAGGAGACCGATCATTGGTGAGTTGATATATAATTGCTGAGTTTGCCAAGATATTGGTTAAGTAAAGTCTAACCAATAGACTAA
The DNA here is from genome assembly GCF_010672005.1 of Moorena sp. SIO4A5. Lineage (NCBI taxonomy): Bacteria > Bacillati > Cyanobacteriota > Cyanophyceae > Coleofasciculales > Coleofasciculaceae > Moorena > Moorena sp. SIO4A5. The sequence continues at coordinate 142,000 of NZ_JAAHHZ010000002.1, forward strand.
CCTATAATAGTAACCTATAACAGAGGGATATGTTTTTATAAAACCACCCTAAATGTCTGAATAAATCAACACCGAATTCAGCTTTTTATCCTTCATAGATATAAAGTAGATAGATACCCAATGATTAGTTGAGATGTTTAAACACTATCTTGAGGAGATCGGATTGGTTAAACGGTTTAGTCAAGTAACCAGATGCTCCAACAAGTTTAGCCTTAGCTCGGTCTAGGAAACCAGTATTGCCAGTTACCATAATAATTGGGGTATGTTTAAAAAGTGAATGCTTTCGTAACAGAGAACATAGCTCATAACCATCTAAGTTTGGCATGGCAACATCGAGTAAAATTAGGTCAGGCTTAATGCGGATAACTTGCATTAATGCCCTAACTGGGTCATTAATCATGACAACAGAGAAACTTTTATCTTCCAAGAAGGAGTTAATGGCATTTAAAACACTTGTACTATCATCAATGCAAGCAATCTTGTAAGTTTTACTGGTAGACGTTGGTTGTTGATTAACCGAGGTATGATGCTGAAATCTCTGCTCTAATGGAGCCGAGTTATTTAGAGAGGATTCGTGAATTGAGTTCAATGGTGTAGAATTTCCGATTGGGACTACAGAATGAGAGCTATAGGGATTATTCACTGGCTTTGATTGAGAAGAGGCCTGATTTTGTAACTGTTCGTAACAGTGTTCAACAATTGTGCGAAGGTCAAGCCTACAAAATTTAGGCAAATCCTCAGATGGGTTAGTCTCAAGTAATTGGTAAGTTCCTTCTTTCTCTGACAGCAGAGAACCTATTACCTCTTCAGCCAATTCTTCGATTAGACTTGCTGCCTGAACGGAATTCAGATAATGTTGATTGACCAACCAACAAATTGCTTGGTAATCTGAAGGATAACTTGAAGTACTGTTTAAGTTGGCTTCAAAGAGCAGACGAACCTGAACCCGAACGGCACTAACAAGGGTAGTAATTCTACGACTTAGACGAGATAAGTAATGGTCTAGGCGATCAAAGGGGTTGATGGAGTTTGAGGCATAGATTAATTTACCATTTTCTAGATAGATTGACCAAGAAACTGAACCACTAGATACTTGTAAACATCCATTGGCATGACGACTGGATAATTGAGCCAATAAGGAAAGGGGGTTTAGTTTTTTATCATGCCTGTAGCTATTGATGTAGGTGGAGTTCATTTTTCTCTAATCCGCTGTAAATCAATTGATGAAAAAAATCAATACTAATGATTGATTTCCTTGGCGTAATAGTTAGCTACATCCTAGCTAGGGTAGATTCCGTAAAGTTTTATTGAAGTGAAATTATTTTTTTAACTAAAAATCGATTTTCCAAACAAATAACAGCCATACCCTAACTAAAACTGTACAATAGGTTATGTGACTAGTAAAGATTACCTAATCAACTTAGGTAGTAGCTGCTTCCCTGAATTTGATATCTCAGAAATGAATGGGAGCTGAGATTCAAAAATTAAACGGTTTTAAGTTATTTGAAAAAAAATGAGGGGTGGATTCTCATTTGCATTGCACCATGACATCCAAGAGTGAAGGGTAACTATAGTCAGCTTGCATACACCCTCTAGGGACAGAAAAACTTTCCCAATACTAGATTAACCAAAAATTCACTCGTTGCCCATTATCTTAACAAGCTTGTCTATCATTATGTGTAAAGCTTACATAAATTAGTTTTCACAATGGATGAAGTTAGTGTAATTACTTAGTGACTATTTAGTGGCTGGGAGAGAATATTACCAAACAATGGGTCATGGGAAAAATTTCGTAATTTATCCTGATAGTCGGCAGTACTGGCCTAATAAATAAGAAGCTTAGCTAAAATTACTTTAAGATTTGGCTAATGACATTAACGACAAGTTAGTTAATATAACCAAAATTGCACTTGTCAATATCCTTATTTGAAAGTTATAATCGATGGAGCTCGAATAAGGTGTTACACACTTAACTTGCGCACTGAAGTCAGACTAGCCTACGGCAAGTCGAAGAAAGCGTCTACGTTTATATAGCCCCTATATAACCCTACTATGCACAGGTTTGGGGGGCTAGTGCAAGATATGAGGTATATTAGTATACTACTATAATAATTACTTTGTGTGATTGCTAGCAAAGAAGTGCTTTCCATCACCAGGGTGATTTGCTCAAAACGTTTCCCGCTCTACAGGGAGACGCCAAAAAATAGTTAGCTTAGATAAGACGTTACTTCGGCAATCTACCCTGGGAGAAATTGTCCCCTACTCTAGGAATAACGTTAGGAATAAACTCATCTGGATGCTAGCTACCATTAACAATTAACAATCAGCGCTAGTAATGCTGCGAAAGCAGTTCGTACAGCCATATTTTGTCGTTTTATCGATTGGTTAGACAAGTATCGGAAGCTATTCATCCCTTACAAAGCCAGTTAAGGTTACATTTGGGTTCAATTTTTTATCAAGTCCCATTAAATCGCGCTATAGCTATAAACTCCATTCAAAACGTCTTTTGCTGATCAAATATCATGACTCATTTTGGCATAATTTGTCCTGCTGCTTCTGGTCATCTTAATCCTATGACTACTTTAGGTTACGAACTGAAACAGCGTGGTCATCGCGTCACCGTATTAGGAATTGAAGACGTTCAAGCAAAAGTTCTAGCCGCAGGATTAGAATTTCAAGTGATTGGCAAGTCTGATTTTCCCAAAGGAACAACAAAAGACTTATTTATTAAACTAGCTAATCTGAGTGGATTTAAGGCATTCCAGTATACAATTAATAGGATTGTCAATGTAGCCAAAATATTTCTTCGAGATGCTCCAGAAGTAATTAAAGCAGAAGGTATAGAGCTATTGTTAGTCGATCAAGTTTCTCCAGAAGGAGGAACTATCGCTGAGTATCTAGACATTCCTTTTATTAGTGTATGCAGTGCCTTAATGCTGAATCGGGAAATAAGTGTTCCTCCCTGTATAACCTACTGGCATTATGACCCTTTATGGCGGGGAATTCTACGTAACCGATTGGGTTACGCACTGCTTTCTATTATGGTTATAAAATCTATGCAAAAAGTTCTTAATCAGTATCGTAAGCAGTGGAATTTATCTCCCTATAATAAGCCCAATCAAAACTATTCCCAGTTAGCTCAACTAAGTCAACAGCCTGCTGAATTTGAATTTCCTAGAAAAGAACTACCGTCTTGTTTTCATTTCACAGGGCCTTATAGTAATCCAGCGAGTCGAGAACCTGCCTCTTTTCCTTATGAAAAGTTGACTGGAAAACCATTAATTTATGCTTCTATGGGAACTTTACAAAATCGGCTCCTTTGGGTTTTTAAAATGATTGCAGAAGCTTGTGTGGGATTAGATGCTCAATTAGTGATTGCTTTAGGTGGGGGTGCTAGTCCAGAATCTTTGCCAGAATTGCCCGGAAATCCCATAGTTGTTGGCTATGCACCTCAATTAGAACTTTTACAAAAAGCCAGTCTTACCATCACTCACGCAGGAATGAATACTACCCTAGAATCCTTGAGTAATGGAGTACCAATGGTAGCTATTCCCATTACCAACGATCAACCTGGAGTGGCGGCGCGGATCGCTTGGACAGGAACAGGGGAGGTAATACCTTTGGGAAAAGTCAGGGTGGAGAAGTTACAAAAGGCTATCAAACGAGTCTTAACCGAAGATTCCTATAAAAAGAATGCTTTGAGGCTACAAGAGGGAATTAGACGAGCAGGGGGAGTGAGTCGAGCTGCTGATATTATCGAGCAGGTTGCTGCTACAGGTAAACCAGTTTTTGTTTCAACAAAACAATAATACAATTATTAAACGGAATAATTTTATGTCTAATCAGGATAACCCATCAGAAGTAATAATAAATCCTAATTACAATTCCAAAAGTGAGACAGACAGAGTATTTGGTGTTTTAGATAGTTTAAAAACAGATTATGATGACACTCAATCCTCTTTGGCTAACGAAGATTTATCTGATGCTAATAAGCCAGTGTTAAGTATGTCATCTCTTGGAAAATTTGGACGTTTTGGTAATCAATTTTTTCAATATGCTTTTTTAAAAATTTGTGCAGAAAAGAGTGGATCAAAAGTAGAATGCCCTGCTTGGATTGGTCAGACTATTTTTGGACATAACGATCCACCAATTTCTAAGCAATTACCTCCTGCCATTGAGTATGAATATATGGCAAAAAGTCTATGTGATGCAGTTCCAGAATTAATTCATTACCTGGAAAAGATAGGAGAGGCTAAGAGTTATTTATTTGGTTCAGAAGTATTAGAAATAGGTCTAAGTAATTTAGATATTTGGGGCGTTTTCCACTTCCACACTCGATGCCTAAAACCTTATCGGCAATATTTTCGCTCCTTGTTTGAACCCGTAAGCGATCTTAAATTTACTTTAGAGGATGGTTTAAATAGTCTTCGTTCCAAAGGCAAAACAATCGTTGGTATTCACATTCGACGAGGAGATTACATAACAGAAACACGGTTAGGTTCCACATTCGTGTTTCCCACAAAATGGTATTGTGAATGGCTCGAAGGGATATGGGAACAATTGGAAGATCCGGTTCTTTTGGTATGCAGTGACGATATTGATAGTATAATTTCCGGTTTTGAAAAATTTTCTCCTGTAACTACACGGGACTTAAATATTCGGTTGCCAGAAAGAATGAAAGACTTAGACTTAGACTTCTATATCGATTTCTTTATGTTAAGTAAATGTGATGTAGTTTGTACTAGTAATAGCACTTTTAGCTTTTCTGCTTGTATGCTTAACGATCGTGCCAAAATGTTTGTCCGTCCACATTGGGATTTCTCCACGAAATTTAAAGCATTCGATCCTTGGGATAGTGACCCAATTTTATGGATAGGAGATAAACAACCAAAAATGTACAAAAATTTCGCTTAAATTTTATACGTTACGTACTCTAACCAAGGCATTTGGGTGATGCTTAAGTCTATATTTATCTACTTACCTAAAAGCTTGATCAGAGCATGGGCAATCCGAGTTTATCTTGGTTACCAAATCGAAAGTATAATTGGTGTAGTTAAAACTCTATTGTCTATATTAAGTTGGCCTTATGCTTACATAGTAAGCACAAGAAAAAGAGAGTATTAAGATGGTAAGGGTAAAACAATCAAAAAAATCAAGTCAAATACAGCGGTTGCATCCCACTTTGAAATAAAAATACCGCAAATAACTGATCGTGATTATAACGCCCACATAAAAAGATATATTTGCAAAAATGAGATGCTCCCCATCGATAGGGTGCATCTCATTTTTGTAAAAAATAAAGGAAGTGTGGGTTGTGTTCGCGAGAGTTTTATTAAAATTTTTGCCTAATTTTAAAAGTGATATGCACCCCACGCTTAGTCCCATGACCTGATTTTGGCAGAGTTATGGTAAGATTTTCAATAGGTAGATATTGTTGCACATTAGAGACCTATTTTTTTCTAATACACAATGCTATTAGCTTTACATACCCAATATTTAAGCCTGTTTTTTTGCCTCTTTATAACCTTCCGCATATGAACCCGAAATTTCCCTCATGTAAGGTTCTAACTTATGGAAAAGTTTATCATATTTTTTGGTAACTTCTGGCAATAAGTTTATGGGACGTGGTTCGATGACGCTTTTATAATCAAAATTTGATTTTGATTTTAAGTTTAGAAAATCCAGACTCTTTAAAAGAGGAGTTTCAGGGGCATGACATAGTTCTTCGTATGTGATATAAATATAGTCTGTTTTTGGTAATGAAATAATATTATTGAAGTAGTAATCATGGAATTGAACAGTCTTTTGAGTAACTTGGCTTAATGCGAGGTTAAAGTAAGGTGAATATAAAATTCGAGAGATTAAACGTCGAACAGGTTGGTTTAATATATTTCTGTAATCTCTGGAAATTAGAGCAGTGTATTCGCACCTAGTAGATAACATCAGACGTATTGCTTTTAGTTTAGAATTGATTATATGAATCGGATTACGGTGAATGAAAATAAACTTAGCTGCCGGAAAAACACTCTTCACATACATATAATTTGGAAAATCCCATGGATTCTTCAGCAACAGAGGTTTATCTGGATCGGATACCAATTGAATTTTGCGGCATAACTCTTTTAAAATAGGTAAATTATTAGGGGTAAGACGTGCTCTTTTTCCGGTTTTATTATTAATAATAAAACCATACTCTTCTGGTAAATTTGGAGTTACAATTACTTTATCAATAGTGCGATTGATTATCCCCAATGATTTAAAAAGTTCCGCTAATTCTTGAATAGCCTGTTCCTCAGTTTGATTCATATGATTAAACAAAAGCTCATCATATTTCATGATATGATAAGCTTTGACAAAGTTAAAACACTCCGTCGCCACCAATAGTTTGTATAATAAAGTTGTACCAGACCGATGATCTCCCATAATAAAAATCGGATTAAAATCTACTTTTTGCAGTAAATTTAGGTAAGGTTTGTCAGAAACAGTATTATTAGTTTTAGATTGCATATTCTCTATCAGCCTTATTTCTATGTTTGATCAAAAACTGGGTTACCTGTAGATACCACAAATGTCTTTAAGGGTTTGTGGCTCCCGTTTATTGTTATTTATAGTTTATTGTTATTTATAGTTTATTGGTGATCTGGTCAAATTTGTACTCCTGATAAACAAATGAAAGGTCTTTCATAATCTGCTCTCTTGTTAAGTTAAATTCTTCAAGATTTCTGACACGATGTTTGCGTTTATAGTTTTTCTGTTGTTGCGCTTGTTCTTTGATAGAGTATTTTAATTGCTCGCTGGGATTAATTCCCGTAAAATCAACTATTTCTTCTAAGGCTTTATCTAAATCAGATATTAATAAATAATAATGCAGAATTCTGACGTTAGCTTCTGGTATTTCTTGATTTTTTTTAAGCTTATAAAAATAGCGATAAAGGTCTACATTATAGCGATATCGCCTTTGTTCATATCGTTTTATTTTATCTAGTGGTATATTTTTTATCCCCCATTGGTTATCGATAAAATTTCTATCCAGGGAAAGATGAGAAGGAATTGTTTCGTGAGGTGAACGAACTAAATAGATAAATTTGGCATCTGGAAATATTTCTAGCAATGTTTTAATACGGTGAGTAGAAAAATGAATTTGGGCAATTACTTGTTTTTTCCCTGTGTAATAGATATGCCGCTTTAAACAACTTTCAAAAAATTTTACTGAACTTCGACGACGAGATGCTGGTTGCTGATCATGGAAGCGAAGCTCGGGATGCTCCTGATCATCAAAGGCTAGGGGTGTTGTTAAAAGCACAAATTGAGTATCGGCTTCGTGAAGAAATAATAGTTCTTCTTCTTCTACTTTGTCAAGATAAATTCCATGTCCAATATCATCAGGTATCAGGGAGTTTAGATTGTGTTTAACTAAATAGTCAACCAGAGGTTTAACTAAAATACGAGCTGTAAGTGATGGCACAAAAATATGCCAAGCTTTGAATGTGCTAAATTCTTCTGTCTGGGTTAATACATGATGGAGGAAAGTAGTTCCACTCCGAGGGTGTCCAATGATAAATATCGGTTTCACCACTTTAATGTCACGATACTTAGAAAATAAAATTTCATCTAAAGCCAGGGTTAGTCTAACCAAAATAAAAGCTAAGGGTGGCAAAAATACCCATAAAAAAAACCAGTGGCTGATCCCAAAGGTTTTCCAACAGGAAATAATAATTCTGTAATAAACTTTTAACATGTTTTATGTCCCAATTATGGTAAATAATTTTTATTAAAAATAGACATATATAGCAGTTCTCAATATTTGAGAACTGCTATAATAACTAATTAGTGTGTCTGTGGAACAGGCTTAGGGCTTTACTGCCACCTGTTGACCACTGGCTGGTGTTCGCCGGAACTGAATCGGTTTGCGGGGAACTAAACCTGCCTTTTGTTGCCATTGAGCGATCTCAGAGAACGACCAGTTACTACCAGCAGTGGTCAAGGATAAAAACAAATTCCCCAATCCACCCAGTTGTCCATCTTGTTTGGAAGGAAGTATAGTTTTCTGAACGACGAGATGGCCTCCAGGTCGCAGAGCTTGAGCCAAACGCTGAAATAGCTCAATATTGGTTTGTTCATCAAACTGGTGTACTAGGTTAGCCATAAAGACTAAGTCATAGACATTGGTGCCTAGATCGTCTGTAAGAACATTGCCAGCTTTGTACACCACGCGATCGCCCATGCCTTCCTCGGCAAGAAGCGGTCGTGCATATTCAATCTGCTCAGGTAAATCGAGGATGACCGCTTCAAGGTCAGGGTAGCGGCGGCAGAGGGTTACTGAAAAATAGCCGTGAGAGCCACCAACATCTAGCATATTCTGAGCACGAGTTGGTACAGGTGTGTATTGAACTACCTCAGGAGCAGCTAGGCTAGCGATTGAGCGCAGACCCCGATGATAAAGTTGGCAGTGATGGGGGGTCATTTTATCCTGAGATTCCAGAGGCTCTCCAGTGCGGATGAACTCTTCTAAGTGGGTCAGCCATTCCCAGGCCAAAACCCGGCTAATGGTGAAATCGTAAAGTGACGACTCATTCTCACTTAGTAGCCATTTACGGGCAACTACAGCCAAGCTATAGGACTCCCCCTCTTTGGCAAGGTAATTTGTAGCAACAAGAGCATCTAAAAGCTGGCTTAAGGCATGCTTGTTGAGATTACACCGCTCAGCAATCTCTTGGGCGGAAAGTGAACTTGAGCCTATGGCTTCAAATACACCTAGCTCTGTTGCTGCTATGATAGATCGAGCTAGAATCAGGCAAGCTTGAGTTTCAATCGCAGGTTGGGGTACTTGCCCCAAGGCAAGGGCACTCTTTTCGAGCAAGTTTTCAGGATTAATACCAACTCTCATCTAGAACTATTAGCTCCTTTAATAAATCCAATGACTGGAATAAAACGGGGTCGATTGGCAAAGACATCAGCATAGTTGGTGTCTTCGCTTAAGGCTTGTTCTTCAGTGTGAATACGCCGACTCATTAATAGAGCATTAGCGATGCTGAAAACGATAGTGGTGAAATAAGCAGTATGGATCAGGGGTAAAGCGGCGATTTCCAGAATTACTCCTAGCCAATTGGGATGCTTTAGGTAAAGGTAAATTCCTGAGTTAACTACAGGGTTGTCTGGGAAGGTGATGATCGCAAGAGTCCAACGCTTTTTTAGCGATCGCATTGATAAATACCGCAAGCCTTGACCAGCTACAGTAAGCATCAGTGCGATCGCTGCCAATCCTGGCATAAAAGGGCGGTTGAACCACCAAACCTCGTTAATCATTGCTGCAAACCAGCTCACCTGCAATACTTTTACTATCCAAAGAGAATTTGAGCCATATTCTCGTCCTCCGTTAGTAAGCAAGTATGTTGCATTCTGTTTGCTGATACGAAGTTCAATCAGTCGCTGTAAAATCACCGCAACTACAATAAGCGTGAAGAGAACCTTAGTAATCATGGAGCGCTTCCTACCATTGCAATAGCAGAATTTCTTGGGAGAAACCTGGTCCCATTGCGACCATCAAGCCATAACTACCTGGACTCGGCTGCTCTTGAGATAAGACTTCATTAAGCATATAGAGCACAGTGGATGAAGACATATTGCCAATTTTTTCTAGGGTGTCCCAGCTAAGCTGTACTGCTTCCTGAGTCAGTCCAAATTCCTCTTGTATAGTTTTAATTACCTTCGGTCCACCTGGATGCACAATCCAGGTGGATATATCATCTGTTGATAAGTTATGCTTGTTCAGCAGTGGGTCAATCACCTCTCGCAGTCCTCCTTTGAGATGGTCAGACACTTCAGGTCTGAGAATATTCTTGAACCCGGTATCGGCAATATCCATTCCCATCAAGTGAGTGGTATTGGGAAGCAACATTGAGGCAATATCAATTACCCGAGGTTGACCTGGCTTGGCTAAGGGATGATCGCGACCTACCATTAAGACTGCTCCCATCCCATCAGCAAACAGTGCAGCAGTAACGATAGAGCAAATGATTTCGCTGTACAGAGAGGGGTCGTCTGGTAGTTTAGAAATCATTGTTTGCAATTCCATTTGCAACGAACCCTGCCACAGAGTAGAGGAGAGTTCACCAGCAAAGAAAATTGCAGCATCCTTGGGGTGTCCCTCTAGGTACTCTGTCACTCGCGCTATACCTGCTGCTCCACCCATACAGCCATAGCCAAACATTGGTAGTCGTTTAATGTACCGTGAGAAAGGAATGCGATTCATTAACCGAGCTTCCAGGGAGGGAACCGAAATGGTTAGTGTAGAGGAAGCGATTAATCCGATCTCCTCGGGGTCGATGCCGGTTGAAGATAACAATGACCCCACAGTTTTTTCAAAGTTATCGAGAGCAAGGTTTATAGACCGCTCAGCAGTGACTCCGGGAGTCGATGGGTCAAAGAAGAAATCTAGGGAGTGGGTGAAATAACGGCCTTTGATATTGACATTGGTGAAAAAGCGGTCGATGGTATCTAGATCAAAATCTAGATTCATCGCGATGCAAAACTTTTTGACCGCTGTGGCTAGCACTTCTTGAGGATAGTAGTGCTCGGGAAAGGTGAAGGCAGTACCAGCAATAACAGGCATGATAATTTTAGTCTTAAATAGCTTAAAAGTTAGTGGGTTTAAAGTTAGTTGTTTTAAGGTTGCAAGTTAGTCGGTTTTTCGCGTAGCGTGGCCTTTTTGCCAAGGTTGAAAGATTTTGCTGCTTTGTCAAAATAGTGGTTAGTGGTTAGTAATTAGTAGTGAGTAGTTAGTAGTTAGCACTTAGATTAGGAAGATTGTTATTCTTTGTTCTGAGGAATAGTATCTCGGTGGTAGCCTACTCTGGATCAGGGAGTAGGATTTGACACTATCCCATCAGCCCATCAGCCCATCAGCCCATCAGCCCATCACCCCATCACTCCATCACCTTGACAAGTTGGCTAAGTTGGGTAGCGATCGCTTCCAATAAAAGCTGGTCATGGCTCTTCAGGAAGAAGTGGTCGCCGGGAAACATTTGCATGGTGAAGTCTCTCTGGGTCTGCTTGCGCCAAGCCTCAAGTTGCGAATCACTGACTTTGGGGTCGGATTTGCCACCAAACACCGTGATTGGGCAATCGAGGGGATCTGCACTGGAGTAGAAGTAAGTTTCCAAAATCGCAAAGTCTGCTCGCAACACCGGGAGGAATAGGTCCATCAGCTCAGGGTTTTGTAATGTTTCCTCTGGTGTTCCATTTAAACGACCTAGTGAGTCGATAAACTCATCATCAGGCAGTCGATGGATGGGTAGATTCAGATCCGGTACCTGAGGAGCAGGGCTTGCAGAAACAAATAGGTGAACTGGGCTCGGTAAATTCTGTTTGCGTAACTCACGGGCAAGCTCAAAGCTGATTAACCCTCCTAAACTGTGACCGAAAAAGGCAAAAGGAATGTCTAAGTAAGAACGCAAAACAGGTGTGAGCGCCTTAATCAAAGCTGAGAGGCGAGTAAATGGCTCTTCTTCGAGTCGGTTCTCTCGCCCAGGCAGTTGAATTGAACAAACCTCAATGTCTGGTGGTAGAAATTCTAACCAAGAGCGGAAAATAGAAGCACCAGCTCCGGCATAGGGAAAGCAAAATAGACGTAGTTTTGCGTGAGGATTCAGCTTTGGACGGGTGACCCAAAGATTGGCTTGAGCTACTACCTTCTCGGAAGAGGTGATTGTCCCTGAAGACTCATTAGTTGAATCCATTGAGTCCGTACTGCTTGGTTTGCCTTCAGTTCCTTCATTAGGTGATGAGTTGGCTTCTTTAACAACCAGCAGAAGAACTTGGGTGATAAAATCTTCAATGCTCAAACCAATGAAGTATTCTAGAGGGACAAGCACCTCTAGATCAGTCTCAATTTGATTCCTGAGCTCAACACCCACTATGGAGTCAAGTCCTATGCTATGAAGGGGCTGCTGTAAGTCCAGTTGGCTGACACCAATTCCCATAACCCTGGCTAATAATTCTGTCAAGTAAGACCCCAACAGTCCGTGGCGTTCTTCTGGTTCTGCTGCCAGCAATTTAGCGCGGGTTAGACTTGGCTTAGCTTCTGGTGCGACACCATCATTAGGGGTCGATTTCCCATTAAGTTCTGATGGCATGCTCACGGTTAGGGTTACCCCTGAACTCTCCTGTTCAGTTGAGTTAGGAACTACATCCAACCAGTAACGCGATCGCTGCCAAGGATAAGAGGGCAAGGAAACACACTGACCCCCAGATGGATAGCGTCGGCTCCAGTCTACTGAGTAGCCCTGGGTGTAGAGAGTACCCAAAGAACCCAACATAACTGCTGTTTCCGGTTGCTGTCGCCGTAGAGAAGGCAATACTGTTCCGTTTTTGTCTGAGTTTTTCAGACACTGGGAGATATTTATCCCTAGGACTGGGTGGGGGCTAATCTCTACAAATAGATTATGCTTAGTCTTGATCAGTTTATCAATGGCAGCGGCAAAATGCACGGGCTCTCTGATATTGCGTCCCCAGTAGGCAGCATCAAAATTTTCACCCTCATGAGCTAGACCTGTAACGGTTGAGATGATTGGAATAGATGCAGTTTGAGGTGTAATTCCTTGAAGCGATCGCACTAATTGATCTTGATACGGCTCCATCTGGGGACTGTGGAAAGCATAATTCACCCGCATCATCTTACAGAAAATCTGTCGCTGCTCAAGGGACTCAAGCACTTCTTCCAGGGCTGCTGCTTCACCTGATAGAACCAGTGAGGTAGGACTATTGATGGCAGCAATAGACAGACGACCGGCATACTTAGCTAAGAGTTCTTCTGCCTCAGCTACGGACAACTCCACAGCTGCCATTTTCCCAAAACCTGTTCCCTGCTGCATTAAGCGAGCACGGTGGAAAACAACTTCTACTGCATCCTCCAAGCTAAGAGCTCCCGCAACATGAGCTGCTGCTACTTCTCCCACGCTATGCCCGATAATGGCATTGGGTTCTATTCCCCAAGACCGCCACAAAGTAGCTAAAGCGACTTGCAAGGCAAAAATAGCTGGCTGGGCAATCTCAGTTTCTGCCAAGCGGGATGTTGACTCATTAGCAGTCAGTTCTTCCAGCAGTGACCAGTTGGCATAAGAACGTAGCAGCTGATCGCACTTCTCTATAGTGGACGAAAAGACCGGTTCAGTAGATAATAATTCACGCCCCATCCCCCACCATTGGGGTCCTTGACCAGAAAAGACAAAAACTAGCTTAGGACGCCGGTTCCGTTGCTTACGACCCCAAGACAGACCAGAGTAAGTTTCTCCAGAGCAAAATGCTTTAAGGCCCTCAGTCAGTTCCTCACAGTTTTGAAATACCAGGGACAAACGGTGGTCATGATTAGAACGTCGTACACTAGCTGTATAACAAATGTCTGATAATGAGGCAGTGCTACCAGACGCTGCTGGTGTTACGAGTTTCTGATACTGCTGAGCTAAAGCTATGAGAGCTTCTGGACTGCGAGCAGATAAGGGAAGCAGATAAGGTGACGAGGAGATCTCAGGAGAAACAACTGTGTTTTTCTCCAACTCCTCATCCCCTTGGGCAGCTTGCTCTAGAATGATATGGGCGTTAGTTCCGCCAAAACCAAAGGAACTCAAGCCAGCCAAAGCTAGACCATCGGTTTCCGGCCAAGGGGTCAGGCTTTGCTGTACCTGAAGCAGAAGTTTGTCGAAGGCAATATAGGGATTCGCTGTTTGGAAATGCAGGCTCGGTGGTATCTTGCCATGATGTAACGATAGCGCTACCTTAATTAGACCAGCAATGCCAGCGGCAGATTCTAGATGACCGATATTGGTTTTAGCGGAACCGATAATACAGGGGTTGTCCGGAGAACGGTCTTGACTCAACACAGCCCCTAGTGCTTCCGCCTCAATTGGGTCTCCTAGGGGAGTGCCTGTACCGTGAGCTTCGACATAGTCAATTTGAGCTGGTGCCACTCCAGCATTTGCCAAGGCTTGGCGGATAACTGCTTCTTGAGACGGACCATTGGGAGCGGTAAGTCCGTTGCTACGGCCATCTTGGTTAAGGGCTGAACCCTTGATCAGAGCAATGATATTGTCATTGTCTCTAATCGCATCCTCCAGACGTTTGAGTACTACAACACCACAGCCTTCTCCCCGGACATAACCGTTGGCTCTAGCATCAAAAGTTTTACAACGCCCATCTGTAGCCATCATTTGTGCCTGAGAGAAAATGATGGTCAACTGTGGAGACAGCAGCAGATTAACTCCACCCGCCAAGGCTAAATTAGACTCTCCACTCTGCAGACTTTGACAGGCAAGATGTACAGCCACCAATGAAGAGGAACAGGCTGTGTCAATCGCCATACTCGGTCCTCGAAAATCAAATAAGTAGGAGAGGCGGTTAGCAGCAATACTTAAAGCATTGCCAGTCCCCATGTAGGCATTGATGGCATTATACCCTCCTTCCTGAAAGCGCTGGTGGTAATCACCGGCAGAAATACCAACAAAAACACCTGTGTTACTGTGGGCTAGTTTTTCTAATACCTGCCCAGAATTTTCCAGAGCTTCCCAAGCTACCTCTAGCAAAAGTCGCTGCTGCGGGTCGATATAAACTGTCTCTCTCGGAGTAATTCCAAAAAATTGGGGGTCAAATTGATCTACTTGTTCTAAAAAGCCACCCCACCGAGTACTCATTTTTCCTGGAGTACCAGGTTTAGGATCGTAGAACGCATCGATATCCCACCGATCGGCTGGTACTTCTGTAATGGCATCTACCCCGTTACATAGGAGCCGCCAATACTCCTCCGGGTTTCTGGCACCAGGAAAACGACAACCTAGACCAATAATTGCGATCGCATCCATTTCTTAACCTTCATCTGAACTTTGGTCATGATTACCACTACTGGCTGCTTGATGTTTAACTATTGGGATCTTCAGCTAAACGTTCTGCTAGGGCTTCGATGTTGGGATAGTTCCACAACAGGGTGGGAGATACCTCACGGCCAAGATAGTTTTCTAATCTACTTAAAAGAATCAAAGCATCCGCTGATTCTAGGTTGTAGCTTTCAAATGGTTCCTGGATATCTATCTCTTCAGGATCAACCTCCAGTCCTTCGGCGAGTTGAGAAACTAACCAGGCTTGAATAGCTTCTTCAGTATGACATTCTTGATCGATTTTATCAGGGATAGTTTCAAGCATTTTGTTTACTTTTTTAGTGATTTATAATTTGTAATTAGTCAAAAGTAAATTGCCAATTACTAATTGGTAATTGCAGTTAATTGATGTTAATGGCAATTGTCAATTTTCAATTTTCAATTTGTCTTTCGACTTTTGCATTTTCTACTTCGTCATTAGCTGGTGACTGTGGTGTGAGTAGATACCCGTCTTCCATACGAAGGATGCGATCAGCAACATCCAAAATTCTGTTATCGTGAGTCACCATCAAAATAGCGCATCCTTGCTCATGAGCTAGTCGTTGCATAAGATCAACCACATCTCGACCTGTCTTACTATCTAAGGCAGCAGTTGGTTCATCTGCTAAGACCAATTTGGGATTATTGACTAAAGCACGGGCAATGGCTACCCGTTGTTTTTGCCCCCCAGAAAGGTTTTGAGGGTAGTGATTAACTCGATCCCCCAGCTTAACCAGTTGGAGCATAGCTTCAGCTCTAGTGCGAGCTTCCCGGTGAGAGATGCCTCGATGCAGTTCAATCGCCATTTGAACATTTTCTCGGGCTGTCAAGAACTCTAGTAAGTTGTGAGCTTGAAAAATATAACCAATGTGGCTACGCACTGACACTAATTGTTCAGGACTAGCGCCATACAATTCTCGGTCTAGAATTTTTAGACTTCCCTCTTGTACAGAACGCAATCCTCCAATTAACGTCAACAACGTTGTTTTCCCTGACCCCGATGGCCCCGTTAGAATGACAATTTCTCCAGATTTTATTTCCAGATTAATGTCAAATAAAATTTGGCTCCTTAATGACCGTTGACCCAAGTAATGATTCAGTTTTTTTAGATCAATCAAAATTTCTTGGGACATCGGCTTCTTGGATTATAATCTAGTAATTATCAAGTTTCTGTCTAGTAACTATCAAACTTTTGATAAGAAAACTAGAAAATATCAGCTGGATCAGCAGACCGCATTTTGTTAACAGCCAAGACACCAGAAGCAAAACACATTAAAATGGTTACTATTAAAACTATAGAGGCTTGATTAAGTCTTATCTCCATTGGTAACCCAGTAGCATCCCTGACAACATTATACAGACCTATAGAGATTGTCAATCCTGGGATATACCCTAAAACAGCTAATATAACAGACTGTTGAAATACTACAGATAATAAGTATTGGTTTGGATAGCCAATTGCTTTTAGAGTCGCATAGGCAACTAAGTTAGTAGAAATATTACTATGAAGAATTTGATAGACAATAACTATACCAACAACTGCGGCCATAAATAGCATCATACCAAGGATAAATCCAACGGGAGTTCTTGTCTGCCAATACTTTTTTTCAAAGTCAATAAATTCTTGATAAGAAAAAACTAGAACATCTTTAGATAAGTGGTTTCTCAAATTTTTTAAAACCATTGCAGGATCTGCATCAGGTTTGAGGGTAATGACTCCTACATCAACCATCCCTGAATTGAGATCGAATATCCGGAACAATGTTGAGTCGCCAACTACTAAATTACCGTCCACCCCAAAGGAAGGTCCTAGACTAAACAAGCCTCCAACCTTAACTCGATAACCTTTTCTTGCTGCAAAACCAAATATTTCGATAGTTTGTTCCGTGTTTCCCTGCTCAAAGTTCTCAGCAATTGGACCAAAATCAGATCTAGACTTCCGGTCAAATAAAACTACATTAGGAAGTTTAAGCATATCCATATTTTGATTAACTTCCGGGGAATTAAGTACAGGCTTTCCCGGATCAAAGCCAATAACATAGATTGAGAACTTTTGATCAGTAATGGGATTTTTAAATTTCGCAAATCTTAGATATAAGGGACTAACTGATTCTACTCCATTAAATCCTAGAGCCTGATATAAACGCTCTCTAGGAAAGCTCTGCTTAGCTGTCAATGATTTATATTGGGAACTGATTAAAAACAAATCACCTTTGATAATCTGATGCACCTTGGTAGCACTAGTATAGAGAGAATCATTAAACCCAATTTGCATAAAAATAAGAACAACGATAAACGCAATACCAGCTAGAGCAACCAGAAAACGAACTCTTTGTCTCGCTAGTTGTAACCAGGCAATAGGAAGTTGGAGAATCATTATTCAAGCATTTTGCTAAATGAGATGTCTGGGGAATTTAATATAGTAGTTTTAAATGGGGTGAGGGACTTTCGTCCTGGGTTAATGGGAGTAGGGAGTAGCGATGCGGCGCTGCATCGCTTGACAACAACGATAGACAGACATCAGCCATTTTGATAAACGTTTATTGCCGATTCAACACTTCTGAATCTGGTTAACCGAGTTACAGGTGAATCCTCACCTCTACTTGTAAGTTCGTAAATGCTGCAACTCGTTGACTGTCTACGGAATCATCAAGGCGGATTTTAACGTCCACCACTTTACGATCTGTATCTGATCCAGGATTAACATCAAAAACCTGTTGTCTGTCAATTTGTAAACCAATCTCAGCGACTGTTCCCTGTATTTTCCCCTCAAAAGCAGCGCTACTAATAGTAGCTTTTTGACCCAGATGGACTTTGCTAATATCCGTTTCATGGACTTCTGCGATTACATACATCTGGTCGGTTTGACCTAGCTCAACAATCCCATTACTGCCAATAATTTCTCCAGATTTGGTGTGAACTTTCAGGACTTGTCCATCGATAGGAGAACGGATGTAGGTTAAATCTAGTTCAGCTTGAGCAAGCTTGACAGCAGCGATCGCACTCTCAATCTCTCCCTGAGATATTTGTACATCTACTGGACGAACCTCAGTAATACGGTCTAGAGTCGCTTTTGCTTGAGTGATCTGTTCTTGACCGGTGTCCATAGTCCGTCGCCGAGTCGCTTTTGCTTCATTAATTTGCTCTTGAATCGTTTCCACAGTTCGTTTCAGAGCAGCATTTGCTTCATTAATTTGCTCTTGAATCGTTTCCACTTGCAGACGTTTACTGTCAAAAAGAGAGGCAGAAATTACCCCTTCTTGATAGAGTTGTTGATTACGTCGATACTCGGCTTGAGCATTACGCAATTGGGCTTGTAAGCGAGCCAGGTTTGCTTTCTGTGTCGCCACTTCCCCTCGTAACTGAGCTTGTAAGCGAGCCAGGGTTGCTTCCTGTGCCGCCACTTCCCCTCGTAACTGAGCTTGTAAGCGAGCAATCGTTGCCTCTTGTGCCGAAATTTCTCCTGCCTGAGCCCCAGCTTTGACTTTCTTCAGACGAGCTTGGGAAATTTTAACCTTTTGCTTAGCTTGTTCTAAAGTAGCAAAACGAAGAGCATAACTGTCTAGCAGAGCGATGATTTGCCCTGCCTTAATCTTGTCTCCTTCCTTCACTAAAAGTTGGTCAACTCGGGTACCTCCTACAGAATTAGGGGCAGACAAACGAGTCACTCCTCCTTGAGGCTCTAGACGTCCAAGGGCAGTGACCCCAACCATGACCATGGTATTTTCTGGGGAATTTGATATAGAACCTTGACGTTTCGATTCAAATTGGGGCAAGCCATATAGATAAATCCCCCCAGTAGCTAAAGTCATAGCTGCTGAGAAAATCAGATACCATTGACTTACAGGGTTTGTAAATGATTGACTTTCTTTATGCACGATAATCCTTAGTTGGCAATAGTAGTGGAGAAGTGCATCGCAATGCCACTGGGTTCACTGTATAATAAATTCTGTTGTACATTAACCTCATCTAAGAACATGAGGCAGGAAACATGGATGGTTTTAAGTGGCTAAATTTGCTATTGATTCAGCAATAAAACCAAATCATACATATATAGCATTTATGAATTTGGTGAGGTACTTTCGTCCTGGGTTAATGGGAGCAGGAATCCCCCCTAACCACCCTGAGTAAGGGAGGAAGGGAGTAGGGAGTAGCGAGAATAAAATTGACTTTACCTCATAAGTACGATAAACCCTATAGGATCTTGACCATCACTAGATGGCACTAGTGTTTACAAAGTTTGGCAAGTTGGTAAAAATAAAATTATTTATGAATGTTGCCCGTACAGCACTGAACCTATTTAAAAAAAAACGGTTATTACCCTAAATTAAACTTGATTGATTTGAAAAGTAACCTATTTCTATACCTTGAAATATTCTGTCATGATCTCCAAGTTATGGCAAGGGAATTTTGGGAATATTTTTTAATTTTTTAAAAAACAGCATATCCAGGACCCTTAATTGAAGTGAATGATAAGTTGATAATTATTTTTTTGAATAATTTTTGTTCAACGTAATAGTTAAAACTTTTATATAAAAAATTTGTAACTGTCTTGATGCAATAGCGAGTGGGGTGGCCTCCTTTGAACGCACTGGCTCCCCTGTTCCCTTGCTCCATCGCTTTAAGAAAAGTCTTAGCAGTTAAGCAGTAAACCCAACAATCAATGTTCCAATTTTGCTCACTACACTCCACATCCTATAGCCCACTACCAGTCTAAATCAATAAGCTTCGAGCCTAAGTACTAAGTCTGATCAAGTGGTAGAAGACACCCTCAAGCAAGACCGCTCAGGTTTTAGCTATTGGGTTTTAGCTACTCTCAGTAGATCACTAAGTTAGGAAATCATAAGGTAAGCATTCAGGCGTCAGCGGTCAGTCGTCAGTGGTCAGGGGTGCATCTCAAAGTTGTAAATCTATCACTCAGGGAACTGTAGAAGTTTTTTAGCTTTCAATGGTCGTATTTTTGCATGCATTGAGATGCACCCGTGGTCAGTGTTCAGTTGTTGGCCTTTGGCACCCCAAGTAGCTTGCCCATAAGCTGATACGCGACACGCTGATACGCGACACGCTGAATACTTACATGATAAGGTTTTGCTGGTGTTAGCTTAATGGTTTTAGATTAAACGTGTTAAGTACTTTTTTTGGAGACAGTGGTGTGGAACTTCTTACCAAGTCTTTTCTTGAACCCAGCACCAAAAATCAGTGTGGCTAAGGAACCCAAAATGGTGGTGGGTTCAGGAGCTGAAGGCACAGATCCAGCAGAAAGGCTGGAACTAGCTACCCAGGCATCAAAGGATCCGGCATTAGCTCCTCCCAAAGACCCATCAGTAAATCCGGCTAAGTAAACCTGAGCAGCCTGCTGGGCATCAATACCAAATAAGGCAAAGTCATCTTCGGGGGTTCCAAACTGCTCAGTCATCAACAGGTTACCGTCACTGTCGAACTTGGCAATAAAGACATCATTGAGTCCGGCATTGGTTCCTCCTAAATCACCATCAGTGATTCCTGAAATATAAATAAAGCCGTCACTGTCGATGTCAATAGCAAAGGCGCTATCAGAACCAGAAGTCCCAATCTGTTGAGTCCATAGCTGGTTGCCATCGGTGTCATATTTAACCAAAAAGGCATCATAATACCCAGCATTCGGTCCCCCTAAAGAGCCCAAGGTAAATCCTGTGCTGTAGACATTACCAGAGCTATCAAGAGCAAGATCCCAGGCAAAATCATAATTAGAAGTACCAAACTGCTCAATCCACAACTGCTCACCGTTACTATCAAACTTCGTCAACCAGCCATCATACAAGCCAGCATGCTCTTCGCCTAATTTACCAGTAGTGAATCCTGTAGCAAAGACATTACCATTGTTGTCGGCGGCGACACCGTAAAGTTCGTCAAACTCAACAGTACCAAACTGTTTAGCCCACAACTGGTTACCATTGCTATCAAACTTGGCCACATAGGGATCATCAAACAGGGGAATGGGCTGATCTGATCCAGCATTTACTCCCCCTAAGTCACCTGTAGTATATCCCCCAGTGTAGATATTACCGTTATTATCAACATCAATGGCAAAGGCAGTGTCGAATTGGGAAGTTCCATACTGTTGACTCAACAGCGTGTTGCCATTACTGTCTAACTTAATAAAATAGGCATCATCTCCTCCAACCACAGACCCCCCTAAGTTACCCGTGGTGGTGCCTGCAATGTAAACATTGTCATTGCTGTCAAAGCTAATATCAAAGGAGCGGTCCTCACCAGAAGTCCCCAACTGTTTAACCCACTGTTGTTGACCCTGGCTATTGTATTTAGCTACATAGGCATCTTGAGATCCAGCATTGGATTGGCCCAAATCCCCTTGAGTCCATCCTGTAACGTATACATTACCAACGCTATCAGTACCAACGTTAAACGCGATATCAACACTGGCACTTCCCAACTGCTGAGCATTATCGAAAGCTGGTTGTTGGGATGGGGGAGTATTATCGTATTCAAAGTAGTCACCATCTACACTCAGACCAGAAGCTCCTGGCAAAACGGCGATCAGATCAGGTCTAGGATTATTCAGATATATGGCTGTGCCATTTTTTTTCGGTCCGATCGGTTTCAGAGTATAATTACTTGAGTCGCCGTGAAGCCGAATAGTATCTTGGTTGGGATCGAAGTCTCCAATTAAAGCATAGTCCTTCTTCCCTCGGAATCCGGTACCGCCAGCGTAGTAGGGATTATTTTCATCCCCCAACAAAAATCGGTCTCTGGTAGGGGCATTGGCGCTCGATCCGTCACTAGTACTATCAGGACCACCAATTAAGATATCAATTTCTCCTTGACCAGGTATAGGAGCACCAGGATCGACACCCAGTAAAATATCATTGCCAGTACGAGTGAAAATGATATTAGTCCCTGAATCCCCTACAAAAGGATCGGGACCTGGGGTGCCTACTTTCAGGACAGTAATAAATTCCGCTAGTATATTATCTGAGCTTTGACTACTACCTGATGTTCTGCTGTTGACTATGGGCAAAGGCAATAGTCTGTTCAAGAAGGAATTATTATTGGAAATAGTTGGATTATTTGACGATAGGCTGCTCAAAAAATTCCTGATATCAGATTGTTCCTGATCAGCCAAATTTAAGGACTGAGATGTAGCAGGTTTGACCTCAACTCCCAAAATTACCAAAGTAGCTAATAAAATATTAGCGGTAGCAAAAATGGAGGCTTTCACGAAAATTAAAACTCCCTATTCTTCCTTGTACTTGGTAGAAAAATTATGCTCCCAGGCGGCTTTGGTCAAAACAATGACCGTTTCTGAAGTCATATAGGGTGATTGAGGCTACAGTCTGTCATCCCTATTAGAGGTAACGGTAAGGTAGTGGTCAAGGCATTAGTTACAACCAAGACAAATATTTATCCTGAGATAATTAACTCAAGTTACCTAAGCAGCCGCTAGCTTCTCAACTAATTGTTGCATACCCCGAGCCTATCCAACCACAGATTTTGGAGATCTTTATTGAAACAACATAGTGAATGCTCAATCATACTAATTATTACCTGAAACTGTCAATGAATTGGCTCTGGGATTAACTCTAGATAAATTAAAATAAAAAATTGTATTTGGATAAAATCACTCTGTATAAAATATATATTTTTCGTCTATTCAAATACGGATTCAATTTATTAATAAGCTTGAGGAAAAGAGACTTTTTTATTTTTAGGTACTTTTTAACGTTATAGGCACGATATCGGCCTGTGCGGGTAAATTTTAGGTCTTTACCAATTTTTTACCATTACTTGATCTTGATTTTTCGGAATTTCATTCACAGTTTTTGAATGATTTAATAGAAGTTCTGTATAAATCAATTACGAATCAGGAATATGACTCATCTACGAGAGGCAGTTGTACTCATTACCGGTGCAGCGGGTGGTTTTGGACAGGAGTTAACCCAACAGTTATTAAAGGCTGGCAGCCGATTAATTCTATCTGATCTCGAAGAAGTCATTGTCCGTAAAAGGGGAGGTGATTTGGCGTGAAGTGGGTACAGGGGATTTGATGCCGTGGCTAGGAGCTAATTTTTCTTCCCGTGAGGGATGTAAAAGCCTAACACTTAACAGCTAACAGCTAACATCTAACACCTTGCCCTAAGCCTAAAAACTAAATTGACAGAGTCCTAGTGTTTGACGACTCAAAGCTCTACCTAACGCTATAATCGCCATTATCTTAATCAATAATTTATACAAAATTTATCAAATAGATATCTGATATTTGATAAATGGGATGATTATTGTATTTAAGTGATAGTTCAACCTGTAACTCTGGATTTATTTGTCAAACTACATGACTTATTGAAACTAATTTGACGATGCTAACCCTAGTTTAGCTCAACAGAAAAAAACGGTAACAGGCGACACTCCTGTGCTACTAGTTGAGGAAAAATTATTTTATTTCTTGAATGTTTATCTGATTCAAGGTGTCAACCCGTAGAGATTGACTAGGTTAAATTCAGATAATTTTTCTACGATTAATGTGGTCAATGTTATCATTTATACCAAGTATATTGCTGCTATCGGTCTAGATAGATAAACTTTGTCTGGAGAAAAAAGTTTGGTATTTTAGGGTAAGCATTCACCTATCAAATCCTGAGCTAAGGCGCTACAGGCATGCTGTGCAAACAGCTAATCTAATCCAACGTCTGATCAATAAAGAGAGTTCCCCCATAAGCTTGTTTTCGTGAGCGACGCGCTTCGTGATGGGTTGCTTCTGACTCAGTTCTGTTGCAGGAATCATCAATAGCTGATAGCTCGCAAGTACAGTAAGCATGTAGCGCCTTAGCTGATGGCTGAATACTTCAGGGGATGACAACTTGAAAGGGTATAGGGTCAAATTAAGCCGTAATTAAAACCTGTTAATCATAACTGAACCAGATATAGCAATCCTAAATCATTTGTAAAATTAGCAAAATCTGGAATCTTTGCTGGGCAAGGGTTACAGCGTTTGCTTTGGCCAATATATTTCACGAATCATTTAGGACTGCTATAGAGTAGTTTGCTGGAAATTCAGGGGCTAATTTATGCTAAATAAACCTGTCTAATAAGCGCCAATAGTGGTGAGGGTTAAAACACAATCACCCCTGCTCTTCTCCTACTTCCCTCTATTCCCACACGTCCCTCTCTTGGTAGTTTTTTATGTCTCTTTACAAACAGTCAAGAATAAACATTCAGCACATGAAATTTGTAAAAATATTATCCAAGTCATCCCCTAGGGCAATCCATACTATTTACAATAGCTTAAATAGCAGTGATAATTGGTAAACAATATATTTTTTAATACTATTAATTTTTATTTAAAAGCCGTAAAACTAAATAAATAAACTTGGCAATTCAGTTTATAACACTAGTTTGATTATCACAAAAAAATGAAACTATAAATTAAGTTAACTAGTTTACCGTGGTTAAGACTCAGTCTATGTCTAATTCTAAACTTGACATGGCATTGGCCCAGCTCCAAGAGGACTTGGATAGCTTTGAAAAGAATCTGATCCAACGTATCCAAGGGAAAGACACGATGTCGGATAAATTAACAGAATCAAGCAATATTAACCAAAAACTGCCACAAACTCCTATCGCCATTGTTGGGATGGCATCGCTTTTACCGAAAGCCAGAAATTTGCAAGAATACTGGACGAATATTATTGCAAAAATCGACTGCATTACTGATGTTCCTGCGTCCCACTGGAATGTAGACGACTACTACGATCCAGACCCCAGGGCACCGGACAAAACCTACTGTAAAAAAGGGGGATTTATCCCACATATCGATTTTAACCCCATGGAGTTTGGGCTCCCTCCGAATATCCTCGAAGTAACAGATGTTTCCCAGTTGTTAAGTCTAGTAGTGGCAAAGGAGGCGATGGAAGATGCGGGCTATGGCAAATCCCGGGAGTTTAATCGAGAGCGTACTGGGGTGATCCTAGGGTCGGCACTGGGAAAACAACTAGGTACACCACTTTCAGTGAGATTGCAGTATCCGATTTGGGAGAAAGTCCTAAAAAGTAGTGGGTTATCGGATCAGGATACTAAAAAAATTGTAGAAAAAATCAAGCTAGCCTATGTGCAGTGGAACGAAAATGCCTTTCCCGGGATGCTAGCTAATGTTATTGCTGGACGCATTGCCAACCGTCTAGATTTGGGGGGAACAAACTGTGTAGTGGATGCCGCCTGTGCCAGCTCATTAGGTGCTTTAAAAATGGCAATGAGTGAGCTGAGTGAGCATCGCGCTGACATGATGCTGACTGGAGGGGTTGATACGGATAACTCTCTGTTTGCCTATATTTGTTTCAGCAAAACCCCTGCCATCTCGCCAAGCCAGACTATTAAGCCTTTCGATGCTGAGTCGGATGGAATGATGCTGGGTGAAGGCATCGGGATGCTGGTACTCAAACGTCTGGAGGACGCTAAGCGAGATAATGACACAATCTATGCTGTGATCAAAGGCATTGGTACGTCCAGTGATGGTCGATATAAAAGCATTTACGCTCCTCGCCCAGAAGGACAAGCGAAAGCCTTGAAGCGGGCTTACGAAGATGCAGGTTTCTCTCCTACCAGTGTCAGCCTGATTGAAGCACACGGCACGGGGACTAGAGCTGGGGATCCCAGTGAATTCAAGGCTCTAAAGGACGTTTTTAGTGAAAACAACCCCAAAAAACAGTATGTTGCTCTCGGTACTGTTAAATCCCAGATTGGGCATACCAAAGCTGCGGCTGGTGCAGCTAGTCTAATCAAAACTGCCTTGGCTCTACACCACAAAATCTTGCCACCTACTATCAACATCACCAACCCCAACCCAACACTGGATATTGATAATTCACCATTTTATTTGAATACTGAAAGCCGACCCTGGATTCGGGCTCAAGGAGATGGGCCAAGGCGTGCTGGTGTGAGTTCTTTTGGCTTTGGTGGCACGAATTATCATGTTGTTCTAGAAGAATATGAACAGGAAAACAATCATGCCTATCGTTTACACCACACTTCCGAGTCCATTCTCCTGTCTGCGCCAACACCAGAGCAATTGTTAGCTCGTTGTGAAGATACCTTACAAAAATTACAATTTAAGACTGGAGAGGAGCACTACCAGGAACTGATTGATAGCTGTAAAGCTGAAGAAATTCCGGTCACTGAAGCCAGAGTGGGGTTTGTGGCGGATTCTCTAATACAAGCTTGCAGATGCTTACAAAAAACTATTAACTACCTGAAAAAGAAACCACAAGCACAATCGTGGAATCATCCCCAAGGGATCTACTATCGTGACAGTGGTATCAAGCTGGAAGGAAAAGTCGTTGCCCTGTTTTCAGGTCAAGGTTCCCAGTATCTAGAAATGGGGCGGGAACTGGTGATGAATTTCCCTTGTTTGCGCCAGACCTATGGTTATATGGATAGTCTGTTCCTCAAGGATAGTTTGAAGCCCGTTTCAGAAAAGGTTTTTCCTGCGCCTGTGTTTGATACAGCTCAACGGCATATCCAGGCTGAAGCACTGCAACGTACAGATTATGCTCAGCCAGCCATTGGAGCCTTCAGTGTTGGTCTTTATAAGATTCTACAACAGGCAGGATTTAAGCCTGATTTTATTGCTGGACACAGCTTTGGAGAACTCACTGCTCTCTGGGCTGCTGAAGTTTTGAGTGATGAGGATTACTTTTTCCTAGTTAAAGCTAGAGGCCAGGCAATGGCAACCCCAGATGATCCAAATTTTGATCCGGGAGCAATGCTGGCGGTGAACGGAGAAGTTAATCGAGTCAAAGCGGTTATTGATAGTTTTCCTCAAGTTACCATTGCCAATTTCAATTCCAATCACCAAGTGGTCTTAGCCGGTTCAACAGCAGAAATTGCGAAGGTAAAGGAACTGTTGACTGAAAAAGGGTATTCTGCTACTTTGCTGCCAGTTTCCGCTGCCTTCCATACTCCTCTGATTGGGCATGCCCAAAAAGTTTTTGCTCAAGCGAGTGAAGCAGTTAGGTTCAAAAAAGCAAAAATTCCGGTTTATACCAATGTGACTGGGGAGCGTTATCCCACTGAACCCCAAGACATTAAAAACATTTTGGGAGTACATTCAAGCAAGTCAGTACTGTTCAAGCAGGAAATCGAAACTATCTACAATGCAGGGGGGTATTGCTTTGTTGAGTTTGGACCTCGGAGCATCCTGACCCACTTAGTAAAGGATATTCTTGGTGATAAACCCCATGTCGCCGTAGCCTTAAATGCGAGTCGTCAACAGGATAGCGATCGCCAATTGCGTCAAGCGGTTATCCAGTTGCGCGTTGCTGGTTTGCCCTTGAAAAACCTCGACCCCTACCAAATTGAGCCTCCAGCACCCAAGACTGACAAAAAACGGCTCAATGTCCGGTTAAATTGCGCTAATTATGTGTCAGAAAAGACGAAAAAGGCTTTTGAAAAGGCTTTGCAGGATGGACATCAAGTGACATCTCTTGCTCAGGATAATGGGGCAACTCATGGGTCTACAGTGGAAACTTCACTGACACAAATGCTCACCAATGGAGATGGGTCTAGCCAGAGCAATGGTCACACAGCAAAGGCCAATCATCAGCAGAGTTCTTCAACTAAGGTTGTCAAGCCATCGACACCATCCCTGAGTAATGGACATCGGTCTAGCCAGAGCAATAGTTACACAGCAAAGGCCAATCATCAGCAGAGTTCTTCAACTAAGGTTGTCAAGCCATCGACACCATCCCTGAGTAATGGACATCGGTCTAGCCAGAGCAATAGTTACACAGCAAAGGCCAATCATCAGCGGAGTTCTTCAACTAAGGTTGTCACTCCACCGACACCATCCCAGAGTAATGGACATCGCTCTAGCCAGAGCAATAGTTACACAGCTAAGGCCAATCATCAGCGGAGTTCTTCAACTAAGGTTGTCACTCCACCGACACCATCCCTGAGTAATGAACATCGCTCTAGCCAGAGCAATGGTAAGACAGCTAAGGCCAATCATCAGCAGAGTTCTTCAACTAAGGTTGTTACTCCATCGACACCATCCCTGAGTAATGGACATCGCTCTAGCCAGAGCAATGGCAAGGGGGCTATGGCCCAGAACCCAAGAAACAGGATTGCACTCTCGCCATTCATCCAGCCCACATCTCGGTTACGTCCCATGGAGACTTCTCAGAGCAAACCCACATCAATTCCCACTCAACCTACTCAAAAGCCAAATGGGCATCTTGTGACCTCCTCTGGGAGTAGCACCAATGACAGGTCTGATGCCAAACCAGCACTAGCTCTTACTCAACCCGCTCTTGAATCGAACATGCCCTCAACACCAACCCTATCTGTAAATTCTCAACGTCTTTTAGAGAGCTTAGAGTACAGCTTGAAGTTATTTAGTCAGCATCAAGGTGAAACGTTACAGGTTCACGGACAATATCTGAACAATCAGCTGGAATATGCCAAAACCTTTTTTCAACTGATGCAGCAGCAGCATTCCTTGTTTGGCAACAGCAACGGAACTGATCAACAAGCGCAAACCAAGCAAGTTGTCCTACAGAGCTTAGAGCGCAGTATGATGCAGTTTCACCAGCAGCAAGCTCAAACTCTCAACGTCCATGAACAATATTTAAACCATCAGGTAGACTATACTAAAAACTTTTTCCAACTGGTAAAACAGCAGTATCAACAGCTTCTCACAGGTGAGGTTGTTGATCAACCAGTGCTAGAAACTGCTGTAGGGAATCAATTGGTGGGGAATCAGGAGTTAACCAAACAACCTACTCCTACAACGGTGACAACATCAGTTACTAGCGCTCAGGATAGTCTCAATAATTTGCCAGGCACTACCAAACTCACTACAGCGACTAAGCCAAAACATAAGTTAGTAGACCAGCAGGATAGCCAAACCTCTGACAATGGGGAGGTTGTAAAGCAAGAAGAAACAGTTAAACAGAATCTTTCTGATAGCTCAAGTAGCTCGAGAGCATTTATAACTGTTCCTAGGACTACCCTGGTTAAGGAGCCAGAAACACAGCCAGCTTTAAGCAATGTCTCAACATCCGTTGAGGAAAGTTTAGTAACTGAAGTCAAGGTTGAGCCAACAGCAAAAGTAGTATCTTCAGCATCAGCAGCTACGGCTATTAATGCCATTCGTCAAACTCTGCTCGATGTGGTTAGCGAGAAAACCGGCTATCCAGCGGAAATGTTAGAGCTGGATATGGACATGGAAGCGGATTTAGGCATTGACTCGATTAAACGGGTGGAAATTCTAGGTGCTTTGCAAGAGATGTATCCTGATTTGCCTCAAGCTAATCCAGAGCAACTTGGAGAACTGCGTACCCTTGGTCAAATCGTGGAGTACCTACAGTCCTATGGTTCCAAGGTTCTCCCTGTCGAACCTAAAGCAACAACTGATACTGACTTAGCTCAGATGCAAACAATCGAATCTGAGCCAGTGGAAAGCAATGAGGTTAAACCAGTTGGTGACAATATAGCGCTAGAAAATCCCACACCACTACCAGCTATAGATGTTAACGCCATCAGTCAAAATTTGCTCGATGTGGTTAGCGAGAAAACCGGTTATCCAGCAGAAATGTTAGAGCTGGATATGGACATGGAAGCGGATTTAGGCATTGACTCCATCAAACGGGTCGAAATTCTAGGTGCTTTGCAAGAGATGTATCCTGATTTGCCTCAAGCCAATCCAGAGCAACTTGGAGAACTGCGTACCCTTGGTCAAATCGTGGAATACCTACAGTCCTATGGTTCTAAGTTTCTCCCTGTCCAACCTGAAGCAACAACTGATACTGACTTAGCTCAGATGCAAATAATCGAATCTGAGCCAGTGGAAAGTAATGAGGTTAAACCAGTTGGTGACAATATAGCGCTAGAAAATCCCACACCACTACCAGCTATAGATGTTAACGCCATCGGTCAAACTCTGCTCGATGTGGTTAGCGAAAAAACCGGCTATCCAGCGGAAATGTTAGAGCTGGATATGGACATGGAAGCGGATTTAGGCATTGACTCCATCAAACGGGTCGAAATTCTAGGTGCTTTGCAAGAGATGTATCCTGATTTGCCTCAAGCGAATCCAGAGCAACTCGGAGAACTTCGCACTCTTGGTCAAATTGTTGAGTATCTTCAACAGCAGACAGCGACGACTGAAAAAAAAAAGTTCCAGCAGCAGCCTTCTAGTGAGCAACTTGAGCTAGATCATAATATTCCACGCTGTTTGGTAAAACTTAAAACTCTACCTGAGCCAGATAGTTTGGATTTCGCGTTACCTGACAAGCATATTGTTTTGTTAACCGATGATGGTTCACTAACTACATCCAAACTGGCTCAATCCCTAACAGACCGTGACTGGAAAGTGGTGGTCTTAAGTTTTCCCCAATCCCTGATTGCAGAACAACTACCTTTACCGAAAGGAGTTAGTCGTATTGTGTTGAACGATTTGAGTGAGGAGCATTTGAAACAACAATTGGCAGCAATTACTGCTAACTATGGTTCGGTTGCTGCATTCATTCATCTCAATCCTGCCCTTGAGACCGGGCCCAATCATGGGATTACCTTTCTTGACCTAGAAAAAGCTCTTCTTAAGCAGGTCTTTTTGATTGCCAAACATCTCAAACCATCACTGAATCAAGCAGCGCGTCAAGGACGCAGTTGTTTCATGACTGTTACTCGTCTTGATGGAGCGTTTGGATTAGCAAAAAACGTGAACTTTGGTGCAATTGGTGCGGGTCTATTTGGATTGACTAAAACCCTAAACATTGAATGGAAATCGGTATTTTGTCGGGGCATTGATCTGAGTCCTGAGCTGAATGCTGAGGGCTCGGCTCAGTACATCATGGCTGAACTTCACGATCCTAACCATTATATTACTGAAGTTGGATATAGTTCACTCGGACGAGTAACCCTGAGCACTGAGCCATCCATCTAAATATAGTGCTTGAGTGCTGAGTGTAACTAGTGGCAAAAAGCAGGGTGTAGTTTACTATATAGTGCTTGAGTAATGAGTGCTGAGTGCTGAGTGTAACGAGTAGCAAAAATTAGGGTCTACTTTAACAAACTGGAACAATCAAGCAAAACCTTGAATATGTTAACAATGTCGCAAATTTCCCCAGAAGAAACCCTAAACAGAAAGCTACTTCCTGTCGAGGAAGGGACGGAAATCTTAAATCGCCTTGCTACATCGAGTTATGTAGTAACGATGAGTCGCGTCAAAGGACCTCTGAGTGAAGAAATTCTTAGACAAGCTCTTGACCTGATTCAAGACCGTTACCCTTGTCTTAACTGTCGTATTGTTGGCTCGTTAGATAATCTCTGGTTTAAAACTGGAGGGGTGTCCAAGATTCCTTTGCGTGTGGTTGAAAATCTCTACAACGAACACTGGCAAGAGGTTGTTCTCGAAGAGCTGAATCAGGGAATTGAGAGTGATAAAGGTTTGATGCGGGCAGTACTAGTTCGTGCTGAGAGTGAAAATAGTGCGAGCTATCTGATTACATCAACCCACCACGCCATATCAGACGCCTTATCTTGTGTCCAATTGCACTCAGCAATTTTGACCTACTGCCAGAAAATTCACTGTGCGGAACCAATAAATTCAGTACTTCCCTTGCCGATACTCCCACCCATAGATAGGTTAATTCCTATATCAACGAGGGGATTCCAAGGGATTTGGCATAGATCATTTATATTATTACGAATAATTTTTAATCAGGTTTGGCATCGACCAAAAACTCTCAGCTTTGAAAAGTCCGTACCCATTAATTTACGCCGTTGTGGTATGGTGCAAAAATCCTTAGACAAAGGCTTAACCCAACAGTTAATCAATCATTGCAAAAAGGAAAAGACAACAGTACACGGTGCCCTGTGTGGGGCGATGCTGTTGAGTGCTGCGAAAAGCATCACAGCAAATAATAAAAAAAGGTTGTCTGTCAGTTGCCTATCCTATGTTGATTTGCGCAGACGCTTGGAACCAGTGGTCAGTGATGAGGTCATGGGGATGGTAGTTTCAGGTGTTACCTCATATCACACCTTACAAAGCAATTTATCATTTTGGGATTTAGCTCGGAATGTTAAAAAACAGATCGAATATCGTTTGAAGGGAGTGAATATATTTAGAGTTATTTTGATAATTACAGCCTTGACTAAGAAGTTATTTAGTAACGCTAATCGAGGCTCATAAACCGTATCTATAAGCAATATTGGTAAAGTTCATATACCTAATAAATATGGTTCATTTACACTAGAAGAAATAAGCTTTGCAGCAGCGAACAGAGCCCGTGGGGGAAGTGTATTGCTTGATGTTACAACCTTTAACGAAAAAATGATTTTAAATTTTATTTTTTCTGAGCCATCAATCAGTAAGGAGACGATAGAAATATTTACTAACAATTTCCTTTTGTGTCTTATTGAGGCTTGCTCAGCCAATGTAGCTTGACCCCTGACGGAGTGCCACAAAGGCTAGTTGGACACCCCTGACAATGAGAGTTAAATAATCATAACTATTTATCAATTAATTAATTCTAAAATTCTTGGCAGACTTTATGATCCAAACAATTCAAATCAGTCAATCATCAGTGTTTCTTGTCAGTGGGGGAGCAAAAGGCATTACCGCTGAGTGCGTGATTCGGATAGCACAGCACCAACCATGCAAATTTATCCTACTGGGTCGTTCATCAATCATGACAGATGAACCAGATTGGGCAAAGGATTGTTTTGATGAATCTGAATTGAAAAAACGGATTATGAACAATATCCTTGGCCAAGGACAGAAGCCTACCCCCATGGAAGTACAACGGGTATTTAAGACAATTGTTTCGAGTCGAGAAATTCACAAAACTCTCTTGGCAATTGAAGAAGCAGGCGGTCAGGCAGACTATATTGATGTTGATGTAACCGATGCTTTAGCCTTACAGCAAAAGCTCGCGACTGTGGTTGAGCGCATGGGTCCAATTACCGGTATTATCCACGGAGCAGGGGTTTTAGCGGATAAATTAATTGAAAAGAAATCGGAACAAGATTTTGAAAGGGTTTATGCTACCAAAGTAAAGGGTTTCCAAAATCTGCTGAGTTGTGTCAGCCCAGGTCAACTGGATTATTTAGTTCTATTTTCCTCTGTAGCTGGTTTTTACGGAAATATCGGTCAGTCGGATTATGCGATCGCAAATGAAATTCTCAACAAATCAGCTCATCTGGTCAAGCAACATCATCCCTCCTGCCATGTAGTTGCCATCAATTGGGGACCTTGGGACAGTGGTATGGTGACTTCCGGACTCAAGAAGGCGTTTGCTAAGCGCAACATTGAAATTATTCCGATCCCAGTGGGGACAAACATGCTAGTTAAAGAACTGGATAGTGCCAATCAGGACACGGCGCAAGTGGTGATTGGCACTCCACTGGAACCGGTGTTAGGGGAGTTAAACCCTGAGTTACGAAGCTATCGTATTCGCCGCAAGTTGACAGTGGACGCTAATCCCTTTTTACAAGATCACGTCATTGGCGGTTATCCAGTATTGCCAGCTACTTGTGCCGTAGGATGGATTATTAATGCCTGTGAACAACTCTATCCCGGTTACAAATTCTTCAGTTACACAAATTTCAAGTTCTTTAAAGGGATTATTTTCAATCATACTCTGGCAAGGGAATATATTCTGGATTTGAAAGAAATTGCTAAGACCAATGACGGTTCAATAGAATTTGAAGCAAAAATTCGGACGAAAAAACAAGAAAGTAAAATTCCTTATCATGAGCATTATCGGGTTCATATTAAGCTAGTCAGAGAAATTCCTAGTGCTCCCACTTATGAGAATGCTAACGTTGAGGAAGATTCTAAAATTACTGAAAAGATTCCATCATCATTATATCAAAGTGAAGAATCTTCCTTATTTCATGGCCCTTCCTTTTGGGGGGTGAAACGGGTCTTGAATCTAACTCCTACAAAAATTACGGCAGCCTGTGCTTGGTCATCTATTAGTGACCGACAACAAGGGCAGTTTCCCATTCAAAATTTCAATCCCTACATCGCTGATCTTAAGACACACGCGACTGGAATTTTGATTTATTATTTTCATCAAGAGGAATTGTTACCTGCCCAATCGGAAAAATTTGAACAATTTGCCATGATTCCAGCGGGAGAAACATTTTATGTATCTACGGAACTCAAATCTAAAGTCAATAAAAATGTCATTGTTGATATTATAACTCATAATCGTGAAGGACAAATCTACTCCCGTTGGCTTGGCTGGAAAGGAACTATTTATCCTATAGGATCAAAGGGCATCTAATTTTCTAATAGAAATTAATTGAATACCGTAACTATCATTTTTTTAAACTGATTATTTTCTTTCTTACAAATTATCTATGGATAAAATAGCAATAATTGGATTATCTTGCCTTTTCCCTGATGCCAAAACTCCAGAAGAATTCTGGCAGAATCTGATTACCCAAAAAGATTCCACTTCCTTATTAACTGAAGAGGATATGGGAATTGATCCGGAAAAATTTTTTAATCCATTAAAAAATAAACCGGATAAAACCTACTCCTTAATGGGAGGATATATCCGAGATTTTACGTTCGATGTCACTGGATACAACTTGCCGTCAGAACTTCTGGAAGGGTTAGATCCTCTCTTCCAAAGGTGCCTGTATGTTGCCAAACAAGCACTACAAGACAGTAATTATTTGAGCAATGACAGTGTGCTCTCAAAGTGTGGTGTAATTTTGGGTAATCTCTCAAGCCTTACTCCACTCTCGAATGAACTCTTTGGATCGATTTATCAGCACACTATCGAAGCTGCACTTAGGGAGCTTTTGCAGAATCAAAACTTTCAGTTGGCAAAATTACCGAAATCTGCCAAATTATCTCTGTATAATGGGATGAACTCTGGGGTGCTCTCAGCGTTAGTCGCCCAAGCTTTTTCTCTATCCGATATTAACTATACCCTAGACTCGGCCTGTTCCTCATCACTGTATGCTGTGAAATTGGCAAGTCATTACCTACTATCCCACAAAGCTGATTTGATGTTAGCGGGAGCCATTAGTCATGCCGATCCAATTTATGTTCGCATGCTATTTTCTGGTGTTCAGGGTTACCCTGAACATGATATCAGCCGACCCTTAGATCAATCTTCCAAAGGTCTAACCCCAGCCGATGGGATTGGTATGGTGGTGCTCAAGCGCTACAGTGACGCGATTCGAGATGGTGATCAAATTTATGCCACAATCTGTGGTAACGGATTATCCAATGATGGTCGGGGAAAGCACCTGCTGAGTCCGAACCCCCGAGGCCAAATTTTAGCTTATAAACGAGCTTATGCTGAGGCAAACATTAGTCCAAAGAGCATCGATTACTTAGAATGCCATGCTACTGGTACTTTCCTTGGTGATACCACTGAATTAGGCTCTGTAGATACCTTCTTTGGTCAGCATCAAGCATCTATGCTGGTGGGTTCTGTCAAATCTAATTTGGGTCACCTGCTAACTGCTGCTGGTATGGCTAGCATGATTAAAGTCATTTTGAGTATGTCTAAGGGTGTAATACCCCCGACCATTAATATAACGACTCCCCTCAGCTCTCCTAATAATGTGATTGCAGCGGAGCAAGTGGTTCGAGCTGCAACTCCCTGGCCGAACAATAAACCGCTTAAACGCGCAGCCATCAATGCCTTCGGTTTTGGCGGAAATAATGCTCATTTGATTCTTGAGCAATCCACTCAGGTCGAAGAAATTCCTGATTTTGAACCGGAAGCCTCTACACCGGTGCCGGCTACTAAGATGGCGATTGTGGGCATGGACAGCTTTTTTGGCTCTTGTGATGGCTTGGATGGGTTTGAGCGTAGTATTTATGATGGAACCCAGCATTTTATGCCCCTTCCTAAGCAACGCTGGAAGGGAATCGACGACCAAAAGCAATTGCTCAAGCACTATGGCTTGACAGATGGTAAAGCACCCTTAGGCGCTTACATCCAAGATTTTGACATTGATACATTACGGTTTAAGATACCGCCCAATGAAGCAGAGACACTCAACCCTCAACAACTGCTAATGCTTAAGGTAACCGAGCGTGCTATCAAAGATGCAGGACTAAGTGAGGGGGGAAATGTGGCAGTGATTATCGCTGCAGAAACCGAACTTTCTGGTCATCAGCTTCAGCAGCGATGGCATCTGTCTTGGCAACTCAAAGAAGGTTTTGTTGATACGAATCAATCCTCAACCTCCGAAGCTATCGATACCTTAGAAAGCATTGTTAAAGATAGCATCCACCACCAGGCAAAAACCAGTGACTATCTCGGTTACCTCGGTGTGATCACAGCCAGTCGTATTTCTGCTCTGTGGGATTTCAACGGGCTTTCCTTCACCCTCGGTGCTGGGGAAAATTCCACCTTCAAAGCTCTAGAAACGGCACAACTATTACTCGCTGCTGGGGAGGTAGATGCGGTGGTTGTGGGTGCTGTTGACCTAGCTGGCAGTGTGGAAAATGTTTTGTTGCGAAACCAATTGGCAAAGGTCAACACAGGAGTCAATACCCTCAGTTACGACCAAAACACTAATGGCTGGATGGTTGGTGAAGGGGCTGGCGCTGTGGTTTTAAAGCGTCTTGATACAGTCAAGCAGGAGCAAGACCGTATTTATGCAGTGATTGATGCTATGAGTTTGGTACAAGCCCGTGACGCATCAGACCAGGTCAATCCCTTCCCGCAACCGCCTCTGGCTGAAGCTGTCATACAAGCGTGTCAACAGGCTCATACTCAAGCAGACATCACACCTGGGGATATTGGCTATTTAGAGGTGTTTGGTAGTGGAGTAGCTCAGGAGGATGAGGCAGAGATTTGCGGATTAACCCAAGCCTATCAAACTGTTAAGGCTGATTTAAGTTGTGCCATAGGTAGTGTCAAGGCAAATATTGGTCATACCTATGCTGCTTCAGGAATTGCTAGCTTAATCAAAACGGCACTCTGTCTCTATCACCGATATATTCCAGCAACACCTCAATGGACTGGTCCTAAAATGCCTGAGGTTTGGCAAGGTAGTCCATTTTATGTGGCAAGTGCATCAAGAGCTTGGTTTTTAGAACCAGAGAGCACCAAACGAGTAGCAGCAATTAACGGTATGGGAATGGATGGGACTTATGCCCATATAATTTTGTCAGAGGAACAGAGTCAGTGCGATCGCAACAGCAACTATTTGGAGCAAACACCGTTTTATCTGTTTCCCATTGCTGCTGATGGTCAATCGGAGTTACTCGAGCAGCTCCATAATTTAGAACAAACTATCGAAAATAGTGTTTCTCTATCTACTGCTGCTCGCCAAACCTTTGCCACATTTAAAAAACGTTCTCAGGCCGCTTATACCCTGGCAATTCTTGGACACAACAACGATGAATTAAAACGAGAGATCCAGCGTGCAATTAAAGGGATTCCCAAAGCTTTTGATACAGGTAAAGACTGGCAAACCCCTATGGGAAGCTATTTTACAGCTAAACCACTGGCTAAACGGGGTACCGTTGCATTTGTTTATCCTGGTGCTTTTAATTCCTATATCGGACTAGGTCAGAATATTTTTCGACTGTTTCCCAAAGTCTACGAGGAGGTAGATAAACATATCGCCAGTATGGCTTCGATGCTCAGGGAAAGACTTTTTTATCCAAGGAGCTTAAATTCCCTATCCAGAAAGCAAGTCGAAGTCCTTGAAAAGCAACTGTTAGATGATTCCCATAGCATGCTCATCTCTGGAATGGGCTTTGTTAGACTCTTGACCATAATCATGAGGGATTATTTCCAAGTTCAGGCTCAATCTACCTTTGGGTACAGCCTAGGGGAACTTAGTATGATGATTGGTCAGTCGGTCTGGAGTAACTATGATCAAGCTATCGATGGCTTAAGCTCCTCTGAGATATTTCGCAGAAGACTGTCTGGTCCTAAAAACGCAGTTCGTGAGTATTGGGGATTACCCCAAGGCAACGATGATCAGCACGAACAAATTTGGAGTACCTATGTTCTGATGACTCCGGTATCCCAAGTTGTGGAATATCTCAAACATGAGAATCGCGTCTATCTTACTCATATCAATACGCCAAAAGAAGTGGTAATTGCTGGTGATCCTCAAGCTTGTCGGAGGATGATTGACACTCTCAAATGCGATGCCTTCCGTGCTCCTGCCGATGATGTACTTCATTGTGACGCCATGGCTTCTGAATACCATGAACTTGCTAGACTCACAAGTTTACCTATCTCCAGTCAACCAGATACTATTTTTTATTCCGCAGCCGACTACAAACCCATTACCCTTGAGAGTCATGCTATTGGTCACGCGATCGCCAAGGGTCTTTGTCAGCCCCTCGATTTTCGTCGGCTAATTAACCAAGTCTACGAGAATGGAGCCAAGATCTTTGTGGAGGTAGGCGCTGGCAGTACTTGTTCTAGATGGATTGGTGAAAACCTCAAGGATCAGGAACATGTCACAGTTTCCCTCAATAAAAGAGGTTCAAACGACCATACCTCTATTGTCAAAGCCTTGGCAAAACTAGTTAGTCATCACGTCTCTCTGGATTTGTCGCCACTGTATACTCAGGAACCAGAAAATTCCGGGAAACAGCGCTCAATGGTTAAAACTATAACCTTGGGTGGGAGCCCGATTAAGTCCACCATTTTGACCAATACTAACCAGGAAATAGCCGAAGCTCTATCATCAAAAGTCCTGATTCATCAGACTTCGGAACATCCACAAACTTTGCTCAATTTTAAACCATCTAAACCTGTAACTTCACCAACTCTTAAAAAGACTCTCATCAACCCTGAAAATAGTGCTAATATTTCTTTAAATTACAGCGTTATAACCTCCGAAGAAATTAACTCTGGTCAGCCGCCTCTTAAAATACCGCTGGAGAATAATCACAGTCTAGAGTTAGCCCAAAACAGTAACAATTTGATGCTGGGAGTAAACTTCAGCGAATTATACAAAAATCAGTATAAAAAACTGAGTTATAATACATCTCACATCACCAAAAACCATGCTGCTTTTTTAAGGAATCAACAAGAATCATTGAAGCAAATTGGCGACATTATTCAGCACCAAGTAACGTTTTCAAAGCAGTTGCTTGATTCTGAATCATAATACGGACAGTTCCGACTCCTGTCCAAGGGGCGTCCCTGAGTTAAATACCATGGACCAGTGGGCTCTTTTAACTACAGGACTTACGCAAGCACGCTATATATAGCGTGTAAAGCCGATAAAAAAGAAAATCAATCCCTAAACGGTAAAAACAGATAAAGTAAATGATAAGATCAAGGGAGAAACCAACTAAAAAAATAATGGTAATAAAGATTGGACAAGCTAGATTACTGTCAATATTTGTTGAGTAGCCAAAACAATTACACCATAACTAATTTGGCAGAGCATCTTCCCAAACTAAGTCATGCTCAAATTAACCGATATTTAAAAACCGAAAAAATTACTCCCAAAACCTTGTGGTTAAATGTCAAAGAATCTATTGAATTAGATGACGACGGCTATCTAGTATTTGACGATACAGTGTTGGATAAAAACCCTTCAAATAAAATAGAATTGGTGCGAAAACAATACAGTGGTAATACTCATAGTGTGGTTCGAGGAATAGGAGTAGTAACTTGTATATATGTTAATATTAAAACTGGGAAATTTTGGGTAATAGATTACCGTATATATGCTCCAGAAGAGGATGGAAAAACTAAACTAGACCATGTAGAAGATATACTCAGAAATGTTGTGTTTCATAAGAAACTCCCCTTTAAAAGGGTATTAATGGATAGTTGGTATGCCACTCAAAGACTAATGGCGTTAATTGATAACTGGAAAAAAATCTACTACTGTCCTTTAAAAAAGAATCGATTGGTGGATGAAACAGGAGGTAAAGAAAAATACAAAAGAATTGACTCATTGGAGTGGAGTGATTTAGATGTTAAACAAGGAAAATTGCTCAAAATAAAAAAGTTTCCTTCCCAGAAAAAGGTGAAGTTATTTCGGGTTACTATTTCTACCAATAGAACGGAATACATTGCCACAAATGAATTAACTGCCTCAGATATTGAACAGGTAAAATAAACTTGTTCTTATCGTTGGAAAATAGAGGAGTTTCACCGGGAACTTAAACAATTGACTGGCATACAATCTTGTCAGTGTCGTAAATCTCGAATCCAAAGAAACCATATTGCTTGTGCCATTTTGGTGTGGAATTTTATGAAAAAACTAGCTTACTTGAATCAATGTACAGTTTATAAAATTAAGCACCAAAGTTTATCTTCATATTTAACTAAAGAACTTCAAAAACCTTCTTTAGTTATGAATTTAGCCTGATCATACTATACTCCATATCTGGTGTCTTTACGTAAGTCCTGAACTAGCCTGATTTGATATCAAGTCTGGTAGCGTTAAAACCCAATTAAAATAAGCTATCGGACTTGATATTACCAAAGTTTTGACAGGTAACTGTAATGGACTTCTAATAATTAATTGAAAAAAGCTGTATTATAATGACTAAAACTAGCTCTAAAGCATTCATTTGTTTAGATAAACCTCTAAGCAAAAATAATAATCAAAAGGATCATAAAATCGGATTTTTTAATTGTTTTTATGGTCAAAATCAAGGTTGGAAAGGGTCTTTGGATGAGATAGCATTTGATGATCGAGGAATTAAGGCTAAACTGCTAGATTTAGAGAAGTCCTGTTATATCGTTAGATCCCAAGGACAGATTGGCATAACCCAAGAAGGCTACTGGTATCCTTCGGAAAATGGCAAGAGCTCTCAAGTAGAACTGCTGATGGCAGTTCCACCAATACAAATTCAACAGTTAGGCGATCCCAGTTTTTTATCCTTTCATGGGGTGAAATCTGCCTATGTTACTGGAGCGATGGCTGGTGGAATTGCATCTGAGGAGATGGTCATTGCTCTCGGCAAAGAGAA
This sequence comes from Moorena sp. SIO4A5, assembly GCF_010672005.1. NCBI lineage: Bacteria > Bacillati > Cyanobacteriota > Cyanophyceae > Coleofasciculales > Coleofasciculaceae > Moorena > Moorena sp. SIO4A5. Next base: position 182,839 of record NZ_JAAHHZ010000002.1, read on the forward strand.
AATTTTGAGTTCATTTGGTGCTGGCGGATTAAGTCCTTCCCGCCTGGAAGCAGCTATTAAGCGTATTCAACAGGCCTTACCCCAAGGTCCCTACGCCTTTAATTTAATTCATAGTCCCAGTGAACCTGCGATTGAACGCCATGCTGTTGATCTATTCCTCAATTATGGTGTTAAAACTGTAGAAGCCTCTGCATTTCTAGATTTAACTCCCAACATTGTTTATTATCGAGCTGCTGGATTGGGACTCAATACAGCTAATCAAATCGAAATCAAAAATAAAGTTATTGCTAAAATCTCCAGAAGAGAAGTTGCTGCCAAATTTCTCCAACCTGCTCCAAGACAAATTCTTAAAAAACTCGTTGAACAGGGATTAATCAGTGAGTTACAGGCAACTTTGGCAGAAAAAGTTCCCATGGCAGACGATATCACCGTAGAAGCTGATTCAGGTGGTCATACAGATAATCGATCTTTGGTTTGTCTGTTACCTTCTATCTTGGACTTGAGGGATGAAATTCAGGAAAAATATGGTTATGAAAACCCCATTAGAGTTGGAGCTGCTGGTGGGATTGGTACGCCACAATCAGCCTTAGCTGCTTTTATGATGGGTGCGGCTTATGTTGTGACTGGCTCTATTAATCAGTCTTGCCTTGAAGCTGGAACCTCTCAACATACTAAGGAAGTGTTGGCTAAAGCTGATATGACTGATGTCACCATGGCTCCAGCAGCAGATATGTTTGAAATGGGGGTAAAACTTCAAGTCCTCAAAAAAGGTACCCTCTTCCCCCTACGGGCGCAGAAACTCTTTGAGTTATATAGAAGCTATGACTCGATTGAAGCGATTCCTATCCAGGAAAGAGAAAAACTGGAAAAACAAATTTTCAAGAGAAAAATCGAAGCTATCTGGGAGGATACAATAGCTTATATATCCCAACGAAATCCTGATAAAATAAAACAAGCTGCCAATAATCCTAAGGTAAAAATGGCTCTGATTTTTCGCTGGTACCTAGGATTGTCATCGCGTTGGTCGAAGTCAGGGGAGAAAGGCAGAGAAATCGATTATCAGATTTGGTGCGGACCTGCAATGGGCAGCTTTAATAACTGGGTGCAAGGGTCTTACCTCGCTGCTCCAAATAATCGCAGTGTGGTTGATGTGGCTCACCACATCATGAATGGGGCTGCATTTTTACACCGAATACAAAGTTTGAAAATTCAAGGACTCCAAATGCCAGATTACTACAGTCAGTATCGCCCAGTTCCTCTTTCCTAAATTGGTAATTTTTAATTATTGATATTGTCAAGCTTAGTAATTGGTAATTAGTAATTGGTAATTGTAATTACTATTGATCCATTACCCATTACCAATTGCCACGTTTACTATGAACACTACTGCAGGGTACTGGAGACCATCTAACTTATAGATTACGTAGATTACGTAAATTTTGTCCTAAGGATAATAGTATGCTAAAAACCCATAAAGCACCAGAAAAAGGAAGTCAATTTTCAACTCCATCAGAAAAAGTTGTCCATGGTCGCAAGAATCTTAAGCTGATGGATGTTAATTATCGGCGTAACACTGAGTCGGATTACACCGAAAAAATAGAGCAGTTGTATAAAAACTTCGACTATAGCAGCAATAGCGATTATTACTGGGGTGAACCTGAGCTTTCACTGCTGTACGGTACCCCCCTCTATGAAGCGGCTTCACCCTCACAACAAAAAGCTCTAAACCATCTCTATTAGGCTTTGAATTACTATTTAATTGCTGCTACTGAAACTAATACAATCTTATTCAATGAAGTGACAGCAAATGCCTTCTTACCCCAGGGCAATCGCATCTAAATCAGGAAAACCAACGAAGCTAAAGTGATTGGACTTGTTTTCCACAATATTTCTCATTTTTGGTTGGTTAAAGGAGCATGCCAACGGGGTCGGAACAATCTGGCGGCATGTAGTTATGCAAACCGCCGTAAGCTGATACGCGACACGCTGATAGCTATCTTAAGAGTTACTTTATTAACAGTCTCTGAGAGTTAAATAAGCCATGAGAAAAATAGTGGTTGGGGTAATGGGGCCTGGAGACAAGGCCACTGCTACTGACATTAATCGTGCGTATCGTCTCGGTCAACTGATTGCTGAGAATGGCTGGGTACTGCTGACCGGTGGCAGAAATGTGGGAGTGATGGATGCGGCCAGTCGGGGAGCCAAAATGGTTGGTGGCTTAACGATTGGTATCTTACCCACCAAGGACACTAGGGCCATGTCTGAAGCCGTGGATATTGCCATCGTTACGGATATGGGCAATGCTCGCAATACGATTAATGTACTCTCTAGTGATGTGGTGATTGCCTGTGGTATGGGCATAGGAACAGCCTCGGAAATTGCTCTGGCTCTCAAAAGTTGGAAAAAAGTAGTTTTGTTGAGTGACCATCGAGAGAGTCAAGAGTTTTTCTGTAGTCTGTCCCAGGAGAATGTATTTCTGGCAACAAGTCCAGATGCTGCTATTGAGTTGGTTAAAACTATTTTAAGTCAGGCTTAGATTTGTTTCAGACTTAGGCCGGATCGCAAGTAGTGTGTCAGTGCAACAGTTTTTGAGTGACTAAAAACAGCAGGGGGAAAATGCGTTCGCGTAGCGGCTCCATTCGCGTAGCGTGGCCCATTCGCGTAGCGTGGCCAATAGGCCAAGGCCAAGGAGCATCGCACTATTTCATGATCTGAAGTTTCCTGTTCTGTCTTCCCTAAATTTTGTTAGTTGAATACCATAATTTTCCTGTCTTGATGCAAAGCGCGAGTGGGTGAAACCTCCTTTGGCAGACTGAATCCCTTGTGTAGTAAGCTTTCCGAGTTTTTTAACTGGAACTAATGCACAAAAGGTACTGAAGACACCCTATAGGAAAGGAAGACTAAAGAAAGAAGTGTAACGATTTCGGACAATGCTCAAATTTCAATCTCTAGGCTTATCAATTATTTCCGCCTCGGTTGTTTTCCATAGTCAAGCACTTGCGTGTGTTCCCGAGTCTGTACTAGACCGGTTTACTAACTTTTATTTTTGGCAGGCTAATCCAGAAATGTCAGACAAGAGTATCAAGTCTCACCAAACACAGTACAAAAAAGAGTGGTTGGCTATTAAAGAGGTTTTGAAAGACAGGATTGTTTGGATGGAAATACCTAGCTGTTATGCTGATCATGGAGACTATGGTTATGAGGTGAAGGATTACGGGGAGACAATTACAGCATTAATCGATGCGGTATTCTATGCTAGTCACCCTGAGTTAAAGGGGCGTAAGTTAAGGCCAAGTGAAACCCACTTAATTCGAGAGTGGAACTTGATAAAACAGAGTTTTTTATATGATCCGTGCTAGTCAGCTTGGCATCCCAAGTACACAATAATTGACACAACACTTTTAATTATTATAGCGGTTTATAGTCTAATCAGGTACACAGGATTTTTTCTCTGTTCCCTGTTCCCTAAAGGCGTTGCTTAATCATGGAATGAATTAAAGAGCTTTGTGGAATAGGCATCTTGCCTGTTTCTAATCTTTTTCGGCATCTTGCTTCTAATCTTTTTCGGCATCTTGCTTCTAATCTTTTTCGGCATCTTGCCTGTTTCTAATTTTTTCCGGCGGGCAGGATGCCCACTCTACTCCTATTGATTTTAAAATTTAGCAACGCCAAAAATTTGTAACAAAAGTTTTTAAAATATGTTATAATATAAAAGTTTGTATGCTATAAGAAAACCATGCCATGAACGCTAAAACGTTCCATGACAAGAGCCAGCCGACAGATTCTCCACGGTCCAGAGGCTGGCTCTAGATCCCCCATCAAAGGAGACAAGATTCATTATGACTTATTACCAACGCCTACACCCGTGGGCTATTGTTCGCCTATTGCCGCAAATGCAACGGGTGGTTGTTGCTCGCTTCCGCAATCGGTCTAACGCCGTTCGCGTAGCGTGACCTTTGGTCAAAGGGGATTTAAAGGCTCTGAAACGGTTGATGCCGGATGCTGAATTTGTGATTGTGTTTGATGTTGGCTTTGATATTGGCAATGATTCTATGGGTGAAGAATCTAGGGATGACCGGGAATAGGGAATAGTTGGAGGTTGTGGCAGGAAACGGGCAAGATGCCCGTTCCACCCCTGATGCCGATGTCACAAGACTCTTAAAATTATTCGATTCTTAAACGCCCAATTTGTTGACAAGATGCTTTTACTCTGGTACTATAAAGGGAGCAAAAAAATAAAACTAATTTTATAAATTAGTGAGGTTTTCGTGAGTTTCCATATAAAATAGATCTTCAGGTTCAGTGCATCTTATTTCTAAAATCCCTACCTGATTTGAAACTCATACTATAAGTAACTTTGCGGAACTATTTCGCAAAGTTATCTGAGTAAGGCGTCTATAACTCAGATCAACTACCCCTGTCTGAGTTTCTATAATTTGGAATTATCAAAATCTTATCCTTCTGTATGAGCAAAACTGGAAGGTCGATTTTGAGTGAATTGAAGCGGATCAGGAGTCTTTTTTGGCAATTATTATCCAGAGCCCACAGAATGCGTGTGCTCTAGAGTTAGTCAAGTGTCTACCATTTATTAAAAGTAAAGTTCATGAACACCAAAAATATTATTAGGGTGATTTGTATTGCCTTGTTGACTTTTTTGTTAGTTATCCATGACTCGATTTTTATTAGTATTCCTGTTTTTAAAATCAAATTAGGCTTGACACAAGAAAAACCTGTTGCGTATGAAAATCAATTATTTGATATTCGTAAGATGCTGGAAACTGCAGGAGTTGAAAGAAACTCTCCAGAACACAAAGAACTTATTTGTTTATACAAACAATTACTAGGTATAAGAGATAAATTAAAGGATTATGCACAAAAATTCAGAGATGACAATAGTGATTATATCAATCTTTTTCCTCTAGCCTACTATCATGTGACAACTGAAGAATTATTGGCATTAAAAAATGGAACCTATAAGCATCCCAAAGAAAAAATGGAGCAAATGAATTTATTTTTTTATGATTATAAATTAAATAGAGATAATTGGGACTATAATCGAAAACAATTAGTTGAGCCACACTGGAAATATCATTTTAAAACTGCTGATAGAGAAACGAAAGGTACAATAGATTTTGCATGGGATGATGAGGATGTTCTTAAGACTGGCATTGACGCTCATATAAAATATGATCTTCCAAGAGCATTATATACATCATTTAAAATGATTGACGAAAATAGTCTAGATAACAAGCTATGGGATGATTTATCAGAAGATTTCAAAAAAACAGAAGATACCCTTAAAAAAGCATTCGACAAGGTTAAAGAAGAGCTAGACTACAACGGATTAATTAATCTACTTGATTTTTTATCCAATACAAGTGGAGCACAGCTTGAAGATGTTATAATCCTTAGAAACGAAGCCTGGAATGAAGCTCGAGATATTTATGTTGATACTACACGTACAGTTATACTAAATGATCATTCAAAGTATGAAGAAGATGCCAAACAAAAATATTGTCAGATTAGTAAGCCAGTAGAAAGAACTGGAAACAAAAAGAGAGGCAGAAATTTTGGTGATCCTCATCTATTTACGTTTGATGGTTATAGATATAGTTTTCAGTTAGTAGGAGAATTTATTCTAGCAAAATCTAATGATAATCTTTTTGAAGTACAGGTTAGACAGTCTCCTCTCAACAACTCTGTTGCAGTTGATTCTGCCATCGCTATGAAAATAGGTAATAATCGTGTTGGTCTTTACGCTGATGAGCTTCCTGATACTAATACTAATACACGGTTATGGGTTAACGGTGTTCCTACAACAATTGAGAAAGAACTGACCTTAAGTGATGGCGGAAAAATTTATCATCGGGGAAATAACTATGTATTTGAATGGCCAACAGGAGAAGAATTAATTGCTCAAATTAACAAAGGTGCAAGTACCCCATTTATCAATATCACTGTCTACGTCTTTGAGTCCCAAGCTAATCAGATATCTGGCTTACTAGGAAATGTCAACGGTGATCCTAATGATGACCTTCGGTTTAGGAACGGAGAAACTTTGCCATCTCGTGATACTTATGGTGATGTAGAAAATCTGCTTACCCGTGTATCTCCAGTGCGCCTTCCTTTAAAACCAGCCCTTAACCGTTACCTTGAACAATTGACCAAAGACTATGGTAATGATTGGCGTATCAGTCAAGAAGAGTCCTTATTCGACTACGCTTCTGGTCAATCTACTCAAACCTTTACCTTGAATAACTTTCCTGATGAGTATCTTTCTCTTGAGCAACTTTCTTCCACTGAATTGAGAGATGCTAGGAAAATCTGTACAGATAGAAAAGTAGAACCAGAGCTTATGGAAGGTTGTATATTTGATGTAGCTTTTTCTGGATATAGTGATTTTGCTCGCGCCGCTGCAAGACTATCTGAAGTTGCTAACCTTTTACGTGATATTGGTATTGATATTCCTGGTATAAAACCAAAGCCCCCAATACCAACAACACTTCCAGGGGGTATTAGAATACCAAAATTACCATTTTAATCATCATAGTGTGATATTGTTGCTTGACTCCATCGGTTTTACGGGATTAGCGTCCCGTTTTTTTTATGAGTCTATTAAACAGCTTTTTAAAGGACGCACTAGCTTAGTGATTGCTCATCGACTGTCTACTATTGCTGATGTTTAGTTGCCCACCTCTCCATAAATGCTATAATTGCCATACCCGATCAAGCTTTAATGGCTATGAGTTCTATCCAGATTACGATACCGGATGAGCGTTTGCAACAACTCCAAGACATTGCAGCTAACCTAAATGTTTCTATAGAAGAGTTAGTGTTGATGAGTGTTGAGCAATATTTAACTCAGTCAGAACTATCTTTTAATGATGCTACAGCATACGTTTTGCATAAAAATGCTGAACTTTATCGCCGACTGGCTTAATGCGTTATCTCACCGTCAGTGAAGTTTTAGAACTCTACTATCGAATTATTCACACCACCAGCGCTGGGACTTTACTCCCATAAACACCTTCAGTAGCGTGAGCCTAGGGAGTGTTTTCTTGCCTCGGAGATCCCCCATTATCCCCCTTAAAAAAGGGGGACGAGCGAGTATGGCTCCCCCCTTTTTTAAGGGGGGCTGGGGGGGATCATAATCTTGCGGAAAACTTTGAAAACACGCCCTAGCGCATTAGCTGATAGCTGACTGCTGATAGCTGAATTATTACTATGATAGATATGCTCCTAGAGACGATATCACACTACTCTAATCAATGCCCACGCTATTGAAATTGGCAATAATTGCCGCCCATCTATCGGTCTATCTGGTTGCTGCGGTTAACATCTGGATTTTTTCTTATTGGAGTCAATTCTATACTTCTGTAGTCAAGGTGCGATCGCTACCACTGATCTACTGTGGCTACGCTTGTTTTGCGATCGCTAACTCCTACGAAATTGCTGAACACATCGGGGATGACTGGGTTTATGTCAGCCAAATTTCTGATCTCAATCGGCTATTCTATACCTTCATTACTGCTGGCATGTGCTTGATTGCCCTAGGACTGAAAAAATCCCGCTTTCTGGATTTGATCTTAGTTGCCAGCACGGTTGCTGTTCCCCTACTTTATGGTGTTCAAGAGGGCAAAGAATTAATGCAGTTGGTGCAATTAGTTCCTTCGATAATTTTTGTCTATAACTGGTACGTAGTTATGAGGGACTGGCGAGTTTTTCTATTCCCATTATTCTCAAATGTGATCACTGTTGGTTTTGGTATTGCCCTGATTGTTACCGGACAGCAGGCGCTTCATCTGTTCGTTGGTTCTGCTTCAGCGATTGGCTTGCTAATTCTTGGGCGAGTGGCGTGGGTAAAACCAAAAAGGCATTCCAAGGGATAGCTTTGGGATGTTAAAGAAAATGACTAAAAAAAACGACTGGTTACTTTACCAATAATTTGTTGAGAATCCACTAAACCAAAAGAGCGGCTATCGGTACTTTCTAATCGGTTGTCTCCTTTCAGGAAACAACGTCCATCTTCGAGCACCAAAGTTACCCGTTTCACCAATCGCAAGTGGTTTTGGTAAGGGTGTCTAGCAACAACAATGTCACCAACTTTGGGCGGAATGTGCCGATAAGCTCTCGGATCAATTAAGATTTCCTCTCCTGGTTTGAGCAGGGGAGTCATGGATACTCCTGTAACTCGGAAGCGCAACCGTTTTCGCAATATCAACAGTGCTAGCTCAGGAATACTGTTTTTGGTAAAAAGCATTTGAATTAAGAATGTAGAATTAAGAATTAAGAATTAAGAATTAATAATTAAGAATTAAGAATTAAGAATTAAGAATTAAGAATTAAGAATTAAGAATTAAGAATTAAGAATTAAGAATTAAGAATTTTACATTCTGCTTTCTGCCTTCTACATTCTGCCTTCTACATTCTGCCTTCTACATTCTGCCTTCTACATTCTGCCTTCTACATTCTGCCTTCTACATTCTAAATTCTACATTCTTAATTCTACATTCTACATTCTGAGGTTTAGCTAGCTTTATACCAGACAATATCGCGATTCTTGGTTGCCCAGAAAATCTTGTGGATATTCTCTACTGCATCAAGTAGCTCATTGGCGTGCTCAAGGCTAACTTCCACCTTGCAGGCAGAGCATAACTTTGCGGCTTTCCAGAAGGTATCGTGTAGGTCTGGGAACTGCTCCAAGTGTACTGGCTTGAAATAGTCTGTCCACAGGATCAGTATTTCCTCTTTGGTCTTCTGAGCCTGCTCTTCCTTAATAGCAATGAACCGGGATAGGGTATTGTTGTAAGCAGCTAATGCTGGTTGATCATTACTCGCAGGTGGCTCAAGATCAAGGATCTTCTTGGTCATGGAGAGTACTGCCTCAGCGGTGATACGTGCAGCAGCTGGGTCATACACCCCGCAAGGTCCGTCGCAGTGGGCATGGACTTCTGGAGCAGGGAACCAGTCTTTGAGCTGGGCAATAACTTTTTTCAACATATTTTTTAGAGTTCGCTTGTGGTCAGAGCACATGGTAAATATCGGTAAGGGAGGAATAGCCCCAGGATAGCCAATGGCTAATTAGGGTTTTTGACAACCGACTAGACTAAGTTAGTTAACTAACTTAGTTAGCCCAATCTATTCCATCCCCCCCCTACCCATAGTAAGTTATAGCAAGTTGTGTTCTAAATGGATAGTAGATCTGAAGATATGGAATCGGGAATCGGGAATCGGGAGTCGGGAGTCGGGAAAGAGAGGGAAGTGTGGGGAGATGGGGAGATGGGGAGATGGGGACCCACCCCTAACCCCTCCCAGGAGGGGAATGGGGAGATGGGGAGATCTTAGGGACTTGCGTGTAAAAAAAATACCAATTCAAGTAGGGTGGGCAAAGTAATATTATCTAGAAGACTCATTTCAACCAAACTGTTTTTGCCCACCCTACAAGCTCAAAACTGGTATTTTATTTTTTTGCTACTCCCTTATATAGTTTTGCGATCGCGTAGCGGCTCTAAAGGAGCATCGCACCAGGAAACTCTCCTCATAGGCCACTTGACTCTGTGATCTGCTGTGGGTGGAGTTGCAACTGTTTTCAACTTTCAACTATGCTAAAATTTACGAAAGTAGCTCAGAGTATAAGTGTGGTAGCAGTCCAGCGCCATGATAATCGGGGATAAACCGAAGAAGCTTTCATAACTAATGTCTAGACGTGATGAGTTACATTTTTCCCTGCGCCGCACTCTCGAAAAAGACGGGTGGACGATTACTGATGACCCGTTCATATTAGTGTTAGGACAAACGCTCTTGAAAGCTGATTTAGGAGCCGAAAAGTTTTTCGCAGCTGAAAAAGAAGGACGTAAAATTGCAGTGGAAATTAAAGGCTTCGAGTCCCCTTCAGTCATTAATGAACTGTAAAAAACCATGGGACAGCTTCAGCTTTACCAATGGGCTTTGGAGATGCAAGAACCAGAACGGCAGTTGTTTCTCGCTATCAGTCAAGAAATTTATAGTAAACACTTCCAAAAAACTATTTTTCAGCTAGCCGTCGAGAGAAATAAAATTAACTTGTTAGTGTACGACCCAGAGCGGGAGGCTATTGTTCAATGGAGCAATCATTAAGCTATGCAGATATTTTGAAAAAAACGCTGCAAGAGGAAACTCGCGCCCAACCTCGCTTACAAGCGATTCGGATTTATCCTGTCTGCGATACTGATTCCGGTCACTTCTTGGTTCTGGCCACTGCCTGGGATAAGCAACGGTGGATTGACTCGATTCTGTTTCACGCTCGCTTGGTCGATAGCCAAGTCATTATTGAAGAAGATAACTTTGAGGAAGGGTTATCTTCTTCACTTATTGCCGCAGGTATTCCAGCAGAACATATTATTACTAGCCTGGATTATGAAGTTGATGCTAACCCAGTGATGGCGACCGCCTCCTCCGCCGGGGTAAGGTTTTAGGGATAGTAGATCTTAAGATAGGGAATCGGGAGTTGGGAATCGGGAGTCGGGAGCGGTGCGACCCCACGCTTTTTCAAAGCGAAGCCTGAACGCGCACCGTCGGGATAAGAAACTTGACTGTGGCTGAGTTGATCCAATCGGATTTTTATACTAGCGCTAGTTAATATCGTCCTATTGAATCTAGGGCGAGGGTTTTGCTTTCCCGTAGGGGCTCTTTTGGAGCATCGCACTGACTTCACTGAGTTGTAAAAGCAGTTTATTATACCAGATAACTATCCTAGCTAAAAATAAGTTTACAGTTATTAACATTACGTGTTACCTTAATTAAAAAATTAGACAAACTTCAACTTAGATTCATGAATAGTAAAGAGTTAGCGCAATATATAGAAGCTACTGACGGCATCTCCAAACCCTGGTTACTCGTGCAACTGCGTCTGAAGAAGCTTCAGGAGCGGCGCGCCACCCTATCATCGGAAGCTTATATCAGAGAACTAGAAGATATTCACCAGGATTTGATGAATTTAGGTCAGTGGTGGGTAGGTATAGAAGACGAAGTGTTCAATCCTTGAGGTTCGCTTAACGGTAGAATCTGGAAGACCATTCTCTCGTTGCGACAAAACAACCTGATCGAGTGGGTTAACTCTGAGGATCATGGGTAAAGCTAAAAAGAATAAGTCTGAATTTGAACAGACCACAGTTGAGCTTCAAAAGAATACGCCTGAATTTGAACAGACCACAGAACAGACCACAGAACAAACCACAGTTGAGGTTAATCTGAGTGACACTGACTATTACTTCAATCGAGAACTGAGCTGGTTGGAGTTCAATAACCGAGTATTACATGAAGCAACGGACCCCCGAACACCTCTGTTAGAGCGTCTGAAGTTCATGGCCATCTTTAGCTCCAACCTCGATGAATTCTTTATGGTGCGGGTGGCTGGTTTGAAACAACAGGTGCTAGCACAAGTTAGTAAACGGACACCTGATGGTCGGACACCCAGTGAACAACTCGATGCCATCAGAGTGCGCTTGTTACCGATGGTAACTCAACAGCATCAACACTTTGAACAGGAACTGCGACCGCTGCTAGCCAAAGCAGGGATTTACATTCTGGACTATGTGGACTTGAACCAGAAACAGCGGAATTACCTGGAAAACTACTATTCCGAGCAAATTTTTCCAGTTCTGACTCCCCTGGCTGTGGACCCCAGCCATCCCTTTCCTTACATGTCCAATCTCAGTCTGAATCTGGCGGTAGTGGTCAAAGACCCGGAAACGGGAGCAGAATTGTTTGCTCGGGTGAAAGTTCCTAGAGTCTTAAAGCGCTTTGTTCCCCTCCCGGAAAAATTGCAGCAACAACAGAATGGAAAAACGACTAGTTGGACTGGTGTTCCTCTCGAACAAATCATTGCCCATAATTTGGAGTCTCTGTTTCCAGGGATGAAGATTCAGGAGTGTCATCCCTTCCGCATTACCCGCAATGCTGATTTGACAGTAGAGGAGTACGAAGCAGATGACCTGCTGATAGCGATTGAAGAGGAACTACGGAAACGACGGTTTGGACGTTCTGCCGTGCGCATGGAAATTCCTGTGACTACCTCCAAGTTAGTCAGGCACACGCTGATGCGAGAGCTGGAACTTGAAGAAACCGATGTGTATGAATTTGAAGGTCTGTTGGCACTGGGTGACTTGATGTCGTTGATGGCATTGCCACGGCCAGAATTGAAAGACCCTGTGTGGGAACCAGTGGTGCCCCGACGCCTGCGCTTCCCTATAGGGGAAGAGAATGTGGAAGATATTTTCAGCGTGATTCGCAGTAGGGATTTGCTGGTACACCATCCTTATCATTCCTTTGGCGCAACGGTAGAACGCTTCATTACCCAGGCCGCTCAAGATCCAGATGTCTTAGCCATCAAAATGACCTTATATCGCACATCTGGTGACTCACCCATTATCGATGCCTTGATTAGAGCAGCAGAAAATGGTGACCAAGTGTCGGTGCTCATAGAACTAAAGGCTCGTTTTGATGAAGAAAATAATATCGTCTGGGCACGGAAGTTAGAACAGGCTGGAGTCCATGTGGTCTATGGTTTGGTGGGTTTAAAAACTCACACCAAAATTGTGCTGGTGGTGCGTCGGGAGGGAGATACAATTCGTCGGTATGTTCACATTGGGACGGGGAATTATAATTCTAAGACTGCCAAACTATATACTGATTTAGGACTATTGAGTTGTCGTGATGATTTAGGAGCAGATTTGACAGATTTGTTTAATTCTTTGACCGGTTACTCACGGCAAAAGTCTTATCGAAAGTTGTTGGTCGCACCATTTAGTTTACGCGATCGCATGATCGAAATGATTCAGCGGGAGATTGAACATTGCCGCAACGGGGCAACAGGTCGTATTGTGGCCAAAATGAATTCCCTACTAGACCCCAAGATGATTGCGGCTCTCTACAACGCCTCACAAGCTGGTGTAAAAATTGACTTGATTGTACGGGGAATTTGTGGTCTGCGTCCTGGTCTTAAAGGAGTCAGTGAAAATATCCGTGTGGTAAGTGTCGTCGGTCGTTTTTTAGAACACTCACGGATTTTTTACTTCCAAAATCAGGGTCAAGAGGAAGTCTATATTGGCAGTGCGGACTGGATGCGTCGTAATTTGGATCGACGGGTAGAAGCAGTGACACCAGTGGAAGACCCAGAGATTACCAAAGATTTGGAAGAAATCCTGGCAATTATGTTAGCAGATAACCGGCAAGCTTGGGATTTACAGCCTGATGGCACCTATATCCAACGACAGCCAGCTCAAGGGGTTAAAGAAGAATCGGCTCATCAGATTTTGATGGACATGGCGTTGCAATCGTCAGGGATTGGATAGTGGGATAATTAAGAATGTAGAATTGAGAATTAAGAATTGAGAATTAAGAATTGAGAATTAATAATCTAGAATCTAGAATTATGCCTTCTGCCTTCTACATTCTACATTCTGCATTCTTAATTCTAAATTTTCAATCCAATCTTTTCCATAAATACTGTTGATGATGGCAAGGATGGTATAGTCCACCAGGGCTGATGTTCTTCTAGGGACTCCTGGTCATATTTACCAGTGGCAACTGCAATCACACGAGCACCAATGGCTTTGCCACAGTGAATGTCATGGGGAGTATCGCCAATCACGTAAGTTTTTTCCGATGGAATCACGCCATACTTTTCCGATGCGATCGCTAAAGCTTGTTGGGCAATATCAACTCTAGTTTCAGTTTTATCGGAAAATCCACCACCACTAAAGTAATCAGCCAAGCCATAATAGCTTAATTTTGCAAATGCTCCTGCTTCGATATTTCCTGTCAGCAACATGGAAACCACATCAGTTCGATCGTGCAAAGCATCTAGAATTTCGATTACCCCCTCCAGGACATATCCTTCTCGGCGGGGCAAACTTTGAGGCAAGTAGTTAACGTAGTATTTCAGTAGTTGATCCACCAATTTAGGTTCTGGGGACAAACCGTACTGCTTGATAATATTAGCGGCAATTATTGGGTCTGTCATGCCTGCAGTTTCTATATTTGTCAGTGAAACCGTTTCACCAATTACTTCACTGGCAGCCTCTTCTAGGGCAAATATCCCGGCTCGTTTTGTGGTTAATAAAGTGCCGTCAATGTCCCAAAATAAAACGGTAGTCATTACACTTCTATGGTACTAGAACTTGAGGCAATAGTTGTTAGTTAATTGCCGTTATTATTATAACATTTATTAATTAGTTTAGGTACATTCTTGATTTTAGGGAGCAGGGAGTAGGGAGTAGGGAGTAGGGAAGTCAGAAGTGGTATAGCGCTACGCGCAAGTTAGAAGTCAGAAGTCAGAAGTCAGAAGTCAGAAGTAAGCTAGGACTAGGTTTCGGAGTTTACAAATGTCCTAATCTTAATGGGTAGTGCTATAAAAAGATTTGTGTACCTTATAGGTATAACTCTTAATAAACAACGCTATACTTTATACTTCCTAGGTCATCCTTGAAATCCTATATAATTTATAATTATATCATGAAAACTAATCCTAATTTAGGAGAACATCAAAAACTACTCGGATATCTTGATACTGTTCCCTATTCCCTATTCCCTGTTCCCTTTTTATCTGAATCTTACGCAATTTAAATAACAAGGCTACATCATACTTTTATGAATCTCAAATGCTAAACTTTCAGCATCTAGCCGATGAGCACGAAGCACTTCCTGATTTTGACCGCATTTCGGAATATCAAATACTCCAAATTGCCTTACCTGTATTTGCCCAGACAATCCTAATTCTGCCAAACCACTTACAATCCGATCCCCCTGTCCTCCTATTACATAATGGTTATCTAGGGTAAAGACCCAGGAGTAACCTTGGAGGATTTGCTCCAACCAGTCTAAATCCACAAAATTTAGCCAAGGTAAATTCACCACTTTTAAGGTTATACCGTGATTCTGAGCCAATAACTGGGCAGCTTGATAGGCTTGTGGCAGCAGCACGGGACCGTAACCAAATAAAATAGCGTCTTGCCCCTCAGTTAAGGCAATCCCCTGACCCAACTCCAACTGATAATCCTCTGGCAATTGATAGGGAATCTGACAGGGTATCGAGACTAGCCTTATATAGCAACTACTGATAGTTCGATGCAAACAGTAGTCTAGAGCTAGGGATACTTCTGCTTCATTAGCTGGTTCAATCATCACCATATTCGGTATTGCTCCTAGGGCAGAAATATCCCTTACCGATTGGTGAGAATGACCAGGACCACCAGGTAGCAACCCAGCTAGGGAGCCAACATAAATAATCTTAGTCCGTTCGGTAGCATTATTATAGATTTGCTCATTGGGTCTGGTGGATAGGAAACAAGCAAAGGAATGCACAATGGGCAGTAACCCTTTCAGTGCCATCCCCCCGGCCTGGGATACCATATCTTGTTCGGCAATACCACACTCAAAGAACCGTTTCGGGAATTTGTCTTTAAAGGGAATCAACCCACAATCGAGCATTAAATCCGCATCGAGTACCACCAGGTCTTGATTCCGTTCTGCTTGGGCAACCAAAGCTTTGGAATAGGCACTAACCAGTCGTTGCGCTCCATCAACTACAGCAGGTTTGGCATAGGATAGCATCTCTACCCCTACGGGGGATGCTCCAATTTGTTCCAATTGGGTATTGGCAGCAGCAATTAGTTCTGCCACTCCCTTAGTATAGGCTTCATCATCCGGTGCGCCACTATGGAAGCGATATAAGTTGTCTTCTGGGTTGTCTTCTGGTTTGATGGCCGTATGTTCCATAAAGGAGATTCCTTTTCCCTTAATGGTGTCAGCAATCAGGATTTTGGGCCCTTTTGTGACTGCTTTCAATTTTGCGATCGCATTCCCTAAAGCCTTGACATTATTGCCATCACAGCGGTCCACATACCAGCCATAGGCCGCAAACTTCCGTTCCAAGTCCCCTAAGTCACTCACTTGGGACACCCAAGTATCGGACTGGATTTTATTATGATCCACAATCACAGTCATCTCATGGAGTCCCAGATTTGCTGCTGGTTGGAGAGACTCCCAAAACTGACCCTCCTGCAACTCCCCATCCCCAGTTAAGAGATAAACATTTCCCCCAGGGCCCATTAGCCGATTTGCTAGGATCATCCCCTTAGCCTTAGAAACCCCCATTCCCAAAGAACCAGTATTGGTTTCCAAGAACGGAATAGAAATATCTGGATGACCAGGAAGTCCATCTAGCCGCCTCAAGCTATGGATACGCTCAAACTCCAGCAAACCATGGCCAATCAAAACCGAGTACAAACCTGGTACATCGTGACCTTTAGAGGAAAAATAAATATCCCGTGGTTGATTAGAGTTAGTTTTCCTAACCCGTAATTCATTTAAAAACAGCCAACAAACAATATCTAAACTACTAAAACTACTACCAATATGCCCTGAACCCGCCTGTTTTATCATATATAAGGTATTGATTCGACAGTAGGTAGCAAAAAGCTCAGTATGAGTTTCGGGAGTAATGTCTAAATCCTTGAGGCGTTCAAACTCCCGAAACGGGACTAGAGATAGATTTGTCATTGGTTATTGGTTATTGGTTATTGGTCAGGTTTTGGGTTTTAGGGAGCAGGGAGTAGGGAGTAGGGAGCAGGGAATAGGTAACAGGCAAAAAATCCTGTGTACCTGATAGTTATGAAAAACGCTGTATACTATTATCTTAATTTTCAATGGATAACATTACAGCTTAATCTTTACCTTGGTTACTTGCTGATTTGATTATCCGCCATTTTTAACGTTAATTTTTAAAGTTAATCCAAAATAATTATAATCATTATTTAGCTATTATTTTTATTAATTCAAACTCCTAATTAAACTACTATAACTAATAGTATAGCGTTTCTGATAGTAATGAGGTACACAGTATTTTTACCCTGTTCCCTACTCCCTACTCCCTACTCCCTACTCCCTACCAAATTGAAAAAACTAAATTGGTTTCTGGGAGACGAGAGGTAAGTGAGCGTCTCCCTGTTCTATTAAATATTCCAGATACCACCAATCTTTCAAGTCATTAATATCTAATCCCTCATGATCATGGGTAATAAATGGCATAATCACCTTTCCAGCAATTGTATACTCTTCCAGCACTACTCTTGACCAAGCAATTTCCAAGCTAGCATTTTGCACATAGACCTCTGGCAACGCCTGATAGGGAGTACTATGCCAGGGGGTATGGGGGGTTGAAGGTTCAAGGTTGAAGGTTGAAGGTTGGGGGGTTGTTCGCGTAGTGTGGCCTTTTGGCCAAGGTTGGAGGTTGGGGGGTTGGGGGGTTGGGGGGTTGGGGGGTTGGAGGTTATGGTTAACCTGAGAATTGCCTAATTTAAGGGTGTTCTGCTCAAGCAACGGTTTCATCAGGTTGCCTTTGAGTACCCACATTTTTCCAGGATGCTGTTGGCATTTCTCTACTGCCCGTAAGGAGTCTACTTGATCAGCTTGAGCCAAAAACGCCTGCCAAGCTCGTTGAATGGTCTGTGGTTGGCGACAAGGACTGGTTGGTCGCAGGATGCTGAAGCAATCAAATTCTCGCCCAAGATCACTCAAATGCCTCAGGGTGTAATCAATCCACTCAATATCTGGTGACTTGTCGGTAGCATACTCTGGCGATCGCAAAAATGGTACCTCAGCGCTATAGTAACGAGCAATTTCCGCCACCTCCTCTGAGTCAGTGGAAACAATCACTGCTGAAAACACTTGGCTTTGGGTTGCAGCAGCAATAGTATAAGCAATTAACGGATGCCCTTTTAAACGACGAATATTTTTACCAGGTACTCGTTTGGAACCAGCTCGGGCTGGAATCAGGGCAACTACTGTCGGAGTTTTAGAATCTACCAATTTTCCTGATCTTAGACAATAATCTTGCTGGCAAATTTTTGATCACCACTTTATAGTTTACAGAAATAGGGAATAGGGAGTCGGGAGTCGGGAGTCGGGAGTCGGGAGTCGGGAGTCGGGAGTCGGGAGTCGGGAGTCGGGAGTCGGGAGTCGGGAATCGGGAGTAGTAGGAAAGAAATAGGAGTAATTTTTGGTTTTATAATAAATCACCATTGCAGTTAATTAGCTATTAGTAAATAATATATTTAATTCTTGTCAATATTGATATTATTCTTGTATAATTATTGTAGCAGTAATCAAATATTTTAGGTACAATTTACTAGGGTTTATGGAGTAGTAATTAGGGCATAATAATTGCCCCTGACTACCGTGAAGTAAATCCCACATGACTTCCTTAATAAGGGAAGAAACTTGTTCGCGTAGCGTGGCCTTTTGGCCAAGGTAAATCATCTGGTAAATCATAAGTAGTAAAAAAACGTTCTAATAGAGCAATGGTAAAAATTAACAGTCATAGCTTGTAATCGCAAATCACACCATAAAAATCACACAATAAACAGAATCTGCACTAGCTACCTGTAGGGTGGGCAAAACCTTGCCCACCCTACAAATGGAGTCTGTGCGTAAGTCCTGAATCAGAAGGATAGCGGTGATACTACTTATGATTTACACAGAATTTTGACCCTATTCCCTGTTCCCTATTACCTAAAATCCAAAACGTACTTCAAGCAATTGATAACTGCAATCGTAAACATTATCTTGCAGCAAAGCAAATGACAAACTCAGACCAGTTTGATACCCGTTTCAACCTTTTACTAACTGCCTTCGAGCGCACCAACCAACAGATTGAACAGCTTGGTCACAGGATTGATGCTGTCACCCAACAGATTGAACAGCTTGGTCACAGAACCGATTCTAATGCTCGTGCTATCGAGCAGACCAACCAAAAGATTGAACAACTTGGTCACAGGATCGATTCTAATGCTCGTGCCATTGAAGCTCTAACCAATACTGTCCATGAGTTCAAACGCGATCGCGCTCAAGCATACTCTTTGATGGCAGATTTAGCTCAAAATCAATCCCGAATGTATGGCATGATGGCCAACTTAGATGAGCGACAGGAACAACTGTCTAACCGACAGGGTGAGATTGTGGAAATTCTGAAGTTATTGACTAAATCTAATTAGGATGCGCGAACCACTAGCGTAAGCATTTAGCTATCAGCTAAAGGCCTTTGGCCACGCTACGCGAACAGCTATCAGCTAAAGGCCTTTGGCCACGCTACGCGAACAGCTATCAGCTAAAGGCCTTTGGCCACGCTACGCGAACAGCTATCAGCCTATGGGCTACAGATGGTGCTACTATTCGCGCAGCATGCCCGTAGCGCAATTGGTGCTTTTGAAGAAAATAAGCTGACCGCTGACCGCTGACCGCTGACTGCTGACCGCTGACTGCTGATAGCTGTTGAGAAAACACTAAACACTATTGCAGCAAATGACAAACTCAGACCAGTTTGATACCCGTTTCAACCTTTTACTAACTGCGATCGAGCAGATTAGCCAACAGATTGAACAGCTTCGTCAAAGAACCGATTCGAATGCTCGTGCTATTGAAGCCCTAACCGATACTGTTCATGAGTTCAAACGGGATCGCTCTCAACTGTATTCTGTGATGGCTAATTTAGCACAATCTCAGTCTAATTTATTTCAATCTCAGGCTAATTTAGCGGACAGTCAATCCCGAATGTATGGCGTGATGGAAAA
>NZ_JAAHHZ010000020.1:0-25228 GCF_010672005.1 Moorena sp. SIO4A5
ATAGGGAATAGGGAATAGGGAATAGGGAATAGGGAATAGGGAATAGGGAATAGGGAATAGGGAATAGGGAATAGGGAATAGGGAATAGGGAATAGGGAATAGGGAATAGGGAATAGGGAATAGGGAAAAAAACTGTGTACCTCATTACTATGATAAATGCTATATCATTTAAGGCTAATAGTATCTTAGCAAGGTCAAGCTATCTGCCCATTCGCGCACACGGTTATGATCTACTGAGGAACCATTACGACGATAAGCTTCCAGGGCTAATATACTTTGCTGAACCATTTCCTCTTCAGTGAGAGGTTGAAAATTTAATCCTGAGTCTATCTCTCCGTAATCAAAGGATTCTTCTGTTATTTGGTTGGATTGATTGGTCAGTAATTTTTCAAAATCTTCTAAGTTACTAGATGGGATAATTAGCCATTGTAAGAGAATCGTTTTGACTTCTTCTCCAGGTAATGCCTCAATATGGTCTAAGAGTTGTTGTCTAATATTACTTCCTGTCATCAGCGTTTTAGTTTTATAAACTTAACCTTAATTATAGCAATTATCATAGGTATTAGCTAAGCATTCAGCCGTCAGCTAATGCGCTACGCGCACGCTACGCGAACAGCTTATGTGCTACGCACACGCTACGCGAACAGTTAATTTGCTACGCGCAATCGGTGCTTTTGAATAAAATAAGCTGACCACTGACCACTGACCGCTGACCACTGACCGCTGATAGCTAAATACTTACAAAAAAATAGCCGTAGAAATACTATCCACGGCTATTTAAAATCCACAATAAGTCAGTTGAAA
The DNA here is from genome assembly GCF_010672005.1 of Moorena sp. SIO4A5. Lineage (NCBI taxonomy): Bacteria > Bacillati > Cyanobacteriota > Cyanophyceae > Coleofasciculales > Coleofasciculaceae > Moorena > Moorena sp. SIO4A5. The sequence continues at coordinate 805 of NZ_JAAHHZ010000020.1, forward strand.
TCGCGATGTCACTAACTTCCCAATTCTAACCCGATGTGATCAGATTGGATTGGCCAAAGGTGACTTGGCCAAGGGGGGGAAACCCCCCCAGAAAGTTAAGGTGTTATGGCAACAGCCAATACTTGGTTATGGTAGTCATCACTTCCCCGGGAACATCAGTTTTCTCCAGAGGAGTCCATTCTGCAATCTCCGCATAGCCTAGGGAATAAAGCATCTGCATGCTATAGATTACGGCTTCACGAGAACCTTTTAAGACGTGGTGAGCAGGTTGTTTTTTGAAATTTCGGGAAAATTTTTGTGACATGAATAAAAAATCCAACTCATCGGGTTTATAGTGATTATTGTAATGATTATAATTAGTTTTGTCAAGGGTTTTATAAAAGTTTTTTTTGGGAAATTAAGAATGGTGAATTAAGAATTAAGAATGGTGAATTAAGAATGGTGAATTAAGAATGGTGAATTAAGAATGGTGAATTGGGAATGGTGAATTGAGAATGGTGAATTAAGAATGGTGAATTGGGAATGGTGAATTGAGAATTGGGAATTGGGAATTGGGAATGGTGAATTAAGAATTGGGAATTTAGGTATAATTTAGAATTTTGGCTTCTGGCTTCTGGCTTCTGCCTTCACCATTCTTAATTCTGCCTTCACCATTCTTAATTCTTAATTCTTAATTCTTAATTCACCATTCTTAATTCTCAATTATTAATTCTCAATTCACCATTATTCATTCTTAATTCAACAATTACTTACCAAATCCCCGTCCCTGTATTGGTAGACTCTGAAGAGATACACTGGTTTAATTCCTCACGTAATGTATCATGATCTAAATCTTGTCCAATCAGGACTAATTGATTTTTTGGTTCACCTTTCCACTCATCATCTTCAATAGAGAAACGCTTACCACTGAGGTGGAATATGTGACGGTGAGGACTTTGATCAAACCAGAGAATTCCCTTAGCGCGGAACACATTAGAGGGTAACTTATTGTCTAGGAAATCCTGAAACTTCCGAAGCCCTAGGGGCTTGTCACTCTCGAAAGAAAGAGACGTGAATCCGTCAATTTCTAGGTGATCGGAGTGATGGTGATGAGCGTGATCATGGTCATGGTCATGGTCATGATCATGGTGGTGATGATGGTCATGATCATGATCATCATCACAACAATCATGGTCATGGTGGTGATGATGGTCATGATCATGGTGGTGATGATCATGATCTGATCTTTTGCTGTCGAAATACTTATCGGACTCAAAGAGACCAACACTGAGAATTAAAGGAATTGGCACTTGGGCTTTAGTAGTTTTCAAAATCCTAGCATCAGTTTTCATATCTCTGAGCCTGCTTTCCAATTGGTCTACATTGGCTTGATCTACCAAGTCAGTCTTGTTGAGGATAATAATATCCCCATAAACAATCTGATTAGTTGCAACGTCACTATTAAATAGATCGATACTAAAGTTTTCTGAATCTACCATAGTGACAATAGAATCAAGACGAGTCATATCTCGCAATTCTGTGCCCAAAAAGCTTAGCGCCACTGGTAAGGGGTCAGCTAATCCGGTGGTTTCCACCACTAAATAATCCAGCTTTTCTGGATGCTCCAATACGTTGTAAACTGCTTCAATTAAATCATCATTAATGGTGCAGCAGATACAGCCATTATTCAGGGCGATCATATTATCATCAGTATTGATAATCAGCTCATTATCAATACCAATTTCACCAAACTCATTAACAAGGACTGCTGTTTTGACGCCTTCTTGATTACTTAAGATATGGTTAAGGAGGGTGGTTTTCCCGCTACCCAGGAAACCGGTAATAATGGTAACGGGTAAGCCTTGTTTCGGAGCTTCCATCCCTTGACCAGATGGGGAATCAGTCGGTAAAGTTTGCATAAGGCAACTTGTGAAAACAGTTCAGAATCAAGATCTACCAAGATATCGTATTTTATCTGAAACAGCAATTCATCTCCCGCTAACCCTACGGGTATAACGGGAGACGGGGCGTGTAAAGTGCGGACGCAGGTGACCCACACAGCCCCTCATGAATTGCTAGGTGCGCTTGACCCGTAATTAAATTCGCCACGGGTCGCACCTCCACTTGACAATTTACACAGAATAGATTAAAATGTGAATGTATATTAAAGAGTAAATAATGGTCGAAAAAGCTTACCGTTACCGTTTCTATCCAACCCCTGAACAGTAAACTCTGCTGAGGAGAACTCTAGGATGTGTAAGACTTGTTTACAACAAAGCTTTAGATGCTAGGACTTCAGGTTGGTACAAACGCTCCCGACGGATAAGCTACAAGGAAACTTCCTTAATGTTGACAGAATGGAAAAAAAAGGATGACTTGTTCTTTTTGAATGACGTTAGTTCTGTTCCTCTTAAAGGTTGCCAGGGTGCATGCACAAATCAAAGACGCTAGACGAGATTTTCCCCACAAGCTAACTACTCAACTGGTCAGAGAAAACCAATTGATTGCGTTTGAAGATTTGGCTGTGAAAAATCTGGTCAAAAATCACAAACTAGCTCAAGTTATCAGTGAGGCCAACTGGGCGGAAATAATTCGTCAGATTAAGTACAAGTCTCAATGGTATAATCGAGAAGCCATTGCCATTGATAAGTGGTTTCCTAGTAGCAAACTGTGTTCTGTGTGCCTAAATCGTTTTGAGTGTTTACCTTTGAATATTCGGGAATGGGATTGCCCATCCTGCAATGCTCACCACGTTCGCGTAGCGTAGCCCTTCGGGCTAATCGTGATATAAATGCATCAATTAACATTTTGGCGGCAGGACTTGCCGTGTCAGTCTGCTACGCGACCGTAAGACCCGTTCGCGTAGCGTCGCCTACGGCGAAAGAGAGTAAATCTCGGAAGGCTGGTGCGAAAAACTCCCCCAAGGGGAGAAGGAAACAGAAACCTAAGTCGTGAGTCTTAGGAATCCCTGGTTATAATCTTTGATATAACCAGGGAGGATGTCAATAGTATATCTATAGCCCACTGTTGGTGATTTTATCTTTTCTTTGTCATGACCCTACACCTTTACAATACCTTAACCCGCCGCAAGGAATCCTTTGAGCCATTGGAAACTGGTAAAGTCCGGATGTACTGCTGCGGCATTACGGCGTATGACTTTTGCCACTTGGGTCATGCTAGAACTTGTATTGTCTGGGATACTGCTCGTCGCTACTTACAATGGCGGGGCTATGATGTGAATTATGTCCAAAATTTTACAGATATTGATGATAAAATCCTGAACCGAGCGCGAAGGGAAGGCACCTCTATGGAGGCAGTATCTGAACGCTTCATTGATGCCTATTTTGAAGATATGGCAAGGCTGAATGTCCAAGAGGCTAATGCTTACCCCCGCGCGACTCATACCTTAGATGGAATCAAGCGACTGGTGTGTGAGTTGGAACAAAAGGGCTATGCTTACGAAGCGGATGGGGATGTGTACTATTCAGTGCGTCGGTTTGATGACTACGGCAAACTCTCTGGGCGCAAGTTAGAGGATTTGCAAGCAGGAGCCAGTGGACGGGTAGATGTAGCAGACTCCACTGAGCCTAAGAAGAAAGACCCGTTTGATTTTGCGCTTTGGAAAAGCGCTAAGCCAGAGGAACCCTCCTGGGAATCCCCTTGGGGAGCAGGTCGTCCAGGTTGGCATATTGAATGCTCGGCGATGGTGCGAGATATGCTAGGGGAAACCATTGATATTCATACTGGTGGCTCTGACTTAGTTTTCCCCCACCACGAAAATGAAATTGCTCAATCGGAAGCTGTAACTGGTAAAAGCCTAGCCCGTTATTGGTTACACAATGGTATGGTTAAGGTGGATGGAGAGAAAATGTCTAAGTCTCTAGGCAACTTTACTACTATCCGAGACTTACTCGACCGTCCCGTTGACCCGATGGCAGTGCGCTTATTTGTGTTAATGGCGCAATACCGTAAGCCAGTAGATTTTACTGATGATGCGATCGCATCTGCTACCAATGGCTGGCAAACTCTCAAAGAGGGCTTGCTTTTTGGACATAACTATGGTAAAGAATTAGGGTGGGATAACCAGTCCCCCACACCCACACCCTCAAACCCTTTGCAGGGAAAAGAAACTATAGCGCAACAGTTTCAAGAAGCCGTAGATGACGACCTCAACTTTGCAGGAGGCTTAGCGGTATTGTTTGAAGTGGCCAAAGGGTTACGCCGGGAAGGCAATATCCTCGTACATCAGGGTAAAACAGAGACTCCTGCTTCAGAACTAGAGCAGCAATGGCGTAGTCTCGTGGAATTAGCCGAGGTATTAGGGTTAGAAGCACAACCGGAAGAAGAAACAGAAGTTCCTACGGATGGATTGAGTGATGGGGAAATTGAGGCACTGATTCAGCAGCGAGCTGAAGCACGGAAAACCAAGAACTTTGAATTAAGCGATCGCATTCGCGATGACTTGCAAGCTCAAGGGATTACGTTGATTGACCAGGGTGGTGGTGTTACCACATGGCATCGCAAGTGACATACTCCCACACTGAATCGTAGATTACAGTGTGGGCTTCTTCCCAACTCCACCTATCGGTTCGGATACTCTGGAATTAAACTAAGCCAGTAAGTCACCTTACTGACTCGTCTCCAAAACCGGACGTGAAGTCGGGTAAGGTTTGTAGATTACTCTACTCCCCTCCCCTAAGAACCGGACTTGACAGTTACCCATCATCCGGCTCAAGCCTTACTTCAAGCCTTCTGCTTGGTTTTCTTTTTGCCATGAAGNTAGACGGTAAGGTAAAGTTTTGGGCATTAATTTCATTATTACGAGGGTCTATACGCAATAGTCCTTCATAGGTTCCTACCCAAATCCGCCCTACCCGGTCTTGAGTTATAGCACCAACAGTGTAATTCGGCAGACTGAGGCGAGTGCGGATTTTTCCAGTATTAGGGTCAATTCTAGTTAATCCTAGCCAAGAGCCCACCCAAAGCTCACCAGTAAAATCCGGTTGCAAGGCAGACACCCGAAAATCTGCTGGCAGGGGCTGGGTTTCTTGCCTGAGGCGTTGATCAGGCAAAGGTCTAGTGGGAGGCGGAGGGTTTCCCCCGGAGGTGGGGGGGGATACCTCTTTATTTACCGAGTTAGTGGATAACTGTGTCTGAGCGATCGCTGTTGAAAAATATGATAAATAGTTGTTTGGCTCACTGTCTGGGATTGACACAGGTAAGATTTGCCCCAGCAGTGTAGCACTGACTACCAGGCCGATACGGTTAGTTAAGCATGCCATTATTTTCAGCATCTTGATTAAGTCTTTTGTTGATCAGGAATTACTGTCACAAGCCCCGCTGCCCAACCTTGTCAAGGAACCTATTATAGTCAATTTTATCGTTTTTGTTACAAAAATGTGATAAATATTTACATTTCGTCACGTTATAAGAGGAGCTGATACATTCCTAAAGAATATTTGAGGTTCAAGTGATCCAATTACCTGGTATATTTCAAAATGATTAAGAAATTCTGAATTGCCTTAGCGACTTGACCCACTAGCAACCCTGGAGCAATCAGCGGAGCGGTCGGGTTAGTAAGTAAAGCTACAGGTAATCCCCAACATTAGCCACAAACAGGTGATTGTGGAATCGGTGTTGTGCCCTTCTTCAGGCTTAGAAAACAAGCCTAGATGGGTTGTTTGTTCTCTTAGCTAGGAGCAACACACAACACTAAGAAAAGAAAATCTATTCTAGCGATAGCAACATTCAGTAGTTCCTAAGGAAGCAACGCATGTCTTACTCATCAACCAGTACTCAGACAAAAGCTGGCTACGATGCCGGTGTAAAAGACTATAAATTAACCTATTATACGCCAGATTATACTCCAAAAGATACGGATATTTTGGCAGCGTTTCGCGTAACACCGCAGCCTGGTGTACCTCCGGAAGAAGCCGGTGCAGCGGTTGCAGCTGAGTCTTCTACGGGTACCTGGACAACAGTTTGGACTGACTTGCTGACTGACCTAGACCGTTACAAAGGTCGTTGCTACGACATCGAACCAGTACGTGGGGAAGACAACCAGTTCATCTGCTTTATTGCCTACCCACTGGATCTGTTTGAAGAAGGCTCAGTCACCAACATGCTGACCTCCATCGTGGGTAACGTGTTTGGTTTCAAAGCTCTGCGAGCACTGCGCTTAGAAGACTTGCGGATTCCCATTGCTTACCTCAAGACCTTCCAAGGACCTCCCCACGGAATTGTTGTAGAGCGGGACAAGCTGAATAAGTATGGTCGTCCTTTGCTTGGTTGTACCATTAAGCCCAAGCTAGGTCTATCCGCTAAGAACTACGGTCGTGCAGTATATGAGTGCTTGCGCGGTGGTCTGGACTTCACCAAAGACGACGAAAACATTAACTCCCAGCCCTTCATGCGCTGGCGCGATCGCTTCCTGTTCGTAGCAGAAGCAATCCACAAATCCCAAGCTGAAACTGGGGAAATCAAAGGTCACTACCTCAACGTCACTGCTCCCACCTGTGAGGAGATGATGAAGCGGGCTGAGTTTGCTAAGTCCCTGGACATGCCCATCATCATGCACGACTACCTCACTGGTGGCTTTACCGCCAACACCACTCTGGCTCGTTGGTGCCGTGATAATGGGGTTCTGCTGCACATCCACCGCGCTATGCACGCTGTGATTGACCGTCAGAAACACCACGGTATGCACTTCCGCGTCTTGGCTAAGTGCTTACGCATGTCCGGTGGTGACCACCTCCACTCCGGTACTGTAGTCGGTAAGCTTGAAGGTGAAAAAGGTATCACCATGGGCTTCGTTGACCTGATGCGGGAAGACCACATTGAGCAAGACCGCGAACGGGGTATTTACTTCACTCAAGACTGGGCTTCCATGCCTGGTGTAATGCCAGTAGCTTCTGGTGGTATTCACGTTTGGCACATGCCTGCGCTAGTGGAAATCTTTGGTGATGATTCCTGCCTACAATTCGGTGGTGGTACTCTAGGTCACCCATGGGGTAATGCTCCTGGTGCTACTGCAAACCGGGTAGCTCTAGAAGCTTGTATCCAAGCTCGTAACGAAGGTCGTAACCTGATGCGTGAAGGTGGTGACATTATCCGGGAAGCTGCTAAGTGGAGTCCTGAGTTGGCAGTTGCTTGCGAACTGTGGAAGGAAATCAAGTTCGAGTTCGAGGCAATGGATACCGTCTGATGCAGTTTGAGGTGTGAAGTTTGAAGTATGAAACGTCATACTTTAGACTTCATAACTTTTTCTAAAAGACTGGGTTCAACCATGGATTTAAAACGAGTTGCGAAAGATACAGCCAAGGTGCTGGCTAGCTATATGACCTATCAAGCACTGCGGACAGTGGTAAACCAGTTAAGAGAAACCGACCCTCCCCGAGCGCTTTGGCTACAGTCTTTTTCCTCACAACAAAGTATCCAAGATGGAGACGCTTATCTTGAGGAATTACTGCGGGCTAAACCTGAATTAGCGTTGCGGATTATGACTGTGCGGCAACATATCGCAGACGAAGTGGCCGAGTTCTTACCTGAAATGGTTTGCACCACTATCCAGCAGTCGAATATAGAACATCGGCGTCGGCATCTTGAGCGCATCACGCAATTCACTCTTCCAGATAACCCAACTAATTCTGAGCAGAAAACTGATTCGGACACCTAATTGGTTCAACCGATGAAGTGATCTACTATCCCCCAAATTTCATACCTATACTTCAACAGAGAATCAAACAAAGAATCAAAATCTATGAAAACATTACCAAAAGAGCGTCGTTACGAAACCCTTTCCTACTTACCCCCCCTGAGTGACGCTCAGATTATGCGGCAAGTGGAGTACATCTTAGCGGAAGGTTACATCCCTGCGATCGAGTTCAACGAAACCTCTGAACCAGAGACTTACTACTGGACATTATGGAAACTGCCTTTGTTCAAGGCTACCTCACCTAAAGATGTGCTAGCTGAAGTGGATGAGTGTCGCTCTGAATACCGCGAGTGCTATATCCGAGTTGTAGGTTTTGATAACGTTAAGCAGTGCCAAGTTCTCAGCTTCATCATTCACAAGCCCAATGACGGTGTTAGCCGCAGCCGTTACTACTAAAGGCTAAGGCATTGATGCTTGCCTGAAATATTATTATTAGCCCCCCGAGCTTGATCGGGGGGCTGTTTCATTCTTGACCCTAAAATTCAGGGGTGAGGGAGCCAAATCCCGTTCTGGTTAGGAAATTGCCGTTTTTTTTACAGGGTTTGATTTTAAAAACGTGATTTCGACAGAGTTAAAAAAGGGCAGGAGGTAATCTACACTCGATAGCAATCCTGGTTGAGTTGAGAACTAAATATTAGATTATGAAATTGATGATATAAGCAAAAATAATTATATCATCAATTTCATAATCTTTTCTAAGTAATGCTTCTATAATTTAGATGCATTTGCCCTAGTTTTTATCCCATTCTTCCAAAGCAGCAATAAAAAAACTAGATGTGGGATGATTGAGGAGTTGTGCCAAAGCTTGAAGGCTTCCTGCTTTTAAGGCACTAAGTATCTTCTGGGACAGTTTTGGGTTGCTTTCAATATGTTCTATGGCTTTAGTTGTAATTTTCAACTTTCCACTAATTGTCTCGGTGGAATATGACTTTTCTAGCTGCTCTAGAAGTTGTTGAATCTCGCTTGCAGCTTCAGCAAGATTCCTTTTCTGTTCTGAATTATTATATGTATTACTTGATACATTACCTGATACATTACCTGATACATTACCTGATACATTACCTGATACATTACCTGATAAATTACCTGATACATTAATGGCATTATTCTTATTATTATTATTATCAAGATTTTTAATCGACTTATCTTCCACCTTTGAGCTCCTTAATCCATTGAATAGATTGACAATAATCAGAGTGTGATAATTTTTAAACCCGGCTCACAACATCTCCTTCAACATTACCTGATACATTACCTGATACATTACCTGATACATTACCTGATACATTACCTGATACATTACCTGATACATTACCTGATACTATAGTATAAGCAATATCTCCCATGTCCAAAGTTTCAATTTTATTATTATCAAAGTTATAATTAATAGCTTTGGGTTCATTGCTATTCATCACACCATACAAACTCAAAATAACGTTTTTAATAAATTCTTTATCCCTACTTACTAAAATTTTATTCAGGCCATTATTTGTATAAATAGTCATTCCATATTTTTTTATTTTTTTATTTATAGTTTTCTTAGAGTCATAAATTAACCAAGCTCCAATAGCTATAACTACAATTATGTTTGAAGAAAATCCATACAATACAGTAGCCAAAGCTATTATCATTATAATAAATAAAACAATAGAAAGCTTGGTCATTGGCTTTTTATATGTAGCATTCCTGCTCAAATCAACTAATCCAATACTTGTAATATTATGAATTTGGTACACAACATTACCAAATATTAAACTTTTCCCTCTAATCTTTAAAAAAGATGTTTGAACTTCAGTTTGCTCACTAACGTCATCTGGCAGAAAATTACTCAACATACTTTTTTAATTGAACTCAAAATTATGGCTTGATAAAGATTACTGGCGTTGCTGGATTGAAGTTTTAAAGGGTGCATCTCATTAAACCTGTTTGACCCGTTGGGTGGAACCGGCATCTTGCCGGTTACAATCGGACGCACTGTCCTAACACTGGCTACCGAGAAAATGAGGGCGAACTCGTCCCTAAAGCACCCTACGCAACATTTAGGTGCGACTAGATCCTAGTATTTTTCTAAAGCAACATTTAAGGTGTGCCAGTCCACTACGCAACTACGCACCTTTACAAAAGTGAGATGCACCAAGTTTTAAATGCCTACTAGAGCTGGAATTAATCTGATTTTTGGTTTAGGTATGAATTGGAATTTATTTCTGAGTAAGGCTTTTGTAATTTAGATGCATTGACCCTGTCAATAATTGGTGTACTTTGAAACAAGATTTGCACACTTCAACTACTATAACTATGGAGATTATTTCTTAGTGATTAACTCTATAGACTTCTATTTAGAGTTACCCATACCTATAATCAAATTTTAGGATCATCCAAGACCCTAGACAGTTTCAAGCAGCGTGTTTAACTTGACCACCTGAAAATCAACACCTTTTATAGAATATCAGATCTAACCTTAGCTTGGCAGTACCCTTAAGGGTACTTTTTCTGAGCTGATCATATGATATAATTTATAATTTGTATTACTGGTGCATAAAACTCCTGAAAGTATTACTACGAGAGACATCTCAGTAAAATAGAGCTGACAAGCATAGGGGTGACATGGTATTGCTCAAATTTCCCGTCAACCCCGTACTCGATAGTCAACTGTATACTCAACGGAGCCAATGGATTACCCCCAAGATAAACCCAGGGCTGTTTCATTCTCTATTGTTCGATTCGCTGAACCGACCAAAATGAAACAGCCCTGAGGGTGGTGGCATAATAACAATGGCAATTAATAATCAAAAATTGCCCGTTTTGTAGTGAGTAATAACTTGACACTCCCCGTCCTGGAAGAACGGGGATTCCTAGATCAACGAGCCGCCTTAAACCACTATGTCCCAATCTTTGACGCCGCCAAAAAAGTAGGCAATATCTAAACCAAAAACCCGTCAAGACCAAGAATGTAGTTTAGTTCATAGTAGACCCAGAGGGCGATTCTCACTATAGCGTTTGGCTACTTAATTAGGAAGTGCCTTAAAAAGTCCGTTTCCCTTCCTTTTCGCCTGGTTCCGGTGTGCCCCACCGTACCATTTTTCTCTCAAGTTGTGATTTTCCTGGGTTCACACACCGATTGGTAGTCGTTCGCGTAGCGTGGCCTACGGCCAATGATTGGGTTTTTAAGGAGGATTTTCCCTGCCCTGGGAGCATTACTTCTTTCAGGTCGATAAGTTACGGGTCTCTCTCCCGGCTCAGCCTGCGGTTTTTCAGCCTGTACTCATACTACCTACTAGTATACTCTGGCGCTAGAAAAGTGTCAATTAAAAAGCCGTCCTAGAAGGACGGGGCTTTAAACCCAAAATTTTTGGTAAGCATATGCGCTACGCGCACGCTGCGCGAACAGCCGTCAGCCGTCAGCCAAAGGCTCACGCTACGCGAACAGCTTAAAATAAACCCAGCGTAGCGTGCGCAATGCGCAAACGGTCAAATTTAATAGTTCGAGATTAATGAGAATTGAAAGTCTGGGTAAAAGCTGATCAGGAGACGTAACTCAGCATTATTCGAATGCTTACCTGTTTTATTCTTAACGGTTTCCTCCTCAACCCTGCCCATAGCGCATCAGCTGATAGCTGATAGCTGTTCGCGTAGCGTGCGCGTAGCGCTTAAGCTGATAGCTGATAGCTTACCTAATCACTAATTCTCCGCTTCACAGGACTTAATCAGTTTATTGAAATCTTCAGGAGGTTCCGCACCACCAGTAATTTCCAGACCAATACTTAGAAACTCTTCATAGGGGTATTTTTCTTGTATTTTATCAATGGTACACTGACAAAAAGCCTGAGCCTCTGAGCCCTTAGTGCCAACACATTGCCCCATGTAAAAATTGACAAACTCAGGTGTATAACCAATCTCAGCGTTTTGGAGGATAGTCTCAGCCTCTTCAGGAATAGTCAATGGTTTTTGAGGAATAGTCTCAGCCTCTTCAGGGATAGTTTCAGTTTCTTGGGAATAACCCACCGTTGGGCTGACGAGAGCAAACAAACAGGCACTGATAATTGATAGCTGGTATCGTTTGATGTTCATGCTTTTAACCTCTACAGAAAATAGCAGATTCGGACTATTTTAACAATTGCACACTATTAGGTTTCCCATCTTTTCTCTGAAAGAAACATTAGGCAAAAATATTGCATGCAAAAGGCAAAACAGCTCATTAACAATTAAAAATTAACTGTTTTTAATTAACAATTAACTGTTAGCAATTTTTAAAATACTAAGAGACTAGCCAAGAAACACAATACCAGCTTTTAGCTTGTAGGGTAGGCCAAAAAAGTTTGGTTTTGTTGAGTATTCTAGATTAGATTAACTTAAGTGGCTAGTTATCAGTAGCTAGTTAAAAAAATACCTCAAAATCCCTTCCACACACCAAAGCTTAGTATCACTAGATACTCAATTCTCGATTATTGCTATCAAGAGCTAATCTTTCTAAGAATAACTAGCAACTTTCTTGAGATTACTTCGCCCACCCCACTTTAATTGAATTGGTATTTTTTTTTGACGCAAGTCCCTAATGACTACCAATAATCATCCCCGCCAGTAGCAAAAAGCCAATCCAGACATTTTGGCGAAAAATCTCTCCATAGACAGATGTGGGATGATTGGGCTTTCGTAGTCTAGTATAGTGCCAAATCCAGACTACTGTCGCTATCACTAGGGTTAACCAAAAGCCCAGTTGGAGATCCATCACAACCCCGAGGCCAGCAAGCAAGCTAGCAGTACCAGCAAAGAACACACCTACGGCATCAGCAGCATACTTACCGAAAAACAAGGCACTAGAGCGCACCCCAATCCTCTGGTCATCCTCCCGGTCTGGCATGGCATAGACTGTGTCAAATCCCAATGCCCAAAGTACCGTTGCTCCCCAGAGTAACCAGGTAGCTGGTTCTAGAGTAGTAGTAATGGCACTCCAACTAATCAGTACAGCAAAACCCCAAGCAATTGCCATAACCAGTTGCGGTACAGCAAACACTCGCTTGGCAGATGGGTAAAACACAATTACTGGTACAGCGGCCACGCAAAGCCCAAAGGTGAAAGGATTAAGATACAGAGCAATCACCCCAGCGCAGACCATAGCAACTAAGGCAACTACTACGCCAACTTTGACCGATAGGGCTTTGGATGCCAAAGGGCGTGAGCGAGTTCGCGCCACTTGGGAATCAATATTGTGATCCCAAACGTCATTAATTACACAGCCAGCAGCACTGGTGGCTAAGCTTCCAAGAATAATCACCGCAACCAGGGGAATGGGTGGTTTCCCTTGGGCTGCTAAAAAAACTGCCCACAGTGCTGGCACCATTAAAATGAATCGTCCAGTTGGCTTATCCCATCGCAACAGTCGCATAATGGCTAGCCAGGTGGGTATGGGATTGGGGTTTGGCTGGGTAAGCATAGCAGGAATGGTTACTTGTTTGTTGGTAATTTTGTTTGTAGGTAATTTTCCGGATTGTTTCCTCGAATCAGAGGAATTTCACAATAGGAGATAGTGCCTATTTTTTGTTATTCTCCTTAAAGATATCGTTATTCATAGGTTTCGGGCTGATATATGTAAGCAGGATACATCAATATGGTTAACTCACTGACCCAAGACATTTTCCTACATGTTTCCACTCCTGACAAAGAGCAAGAGCGCATTATTGCTGCAATCGATATTGGTACCAATTCCATTCACATGGTGGTGGTGCGAATTGATCCCAAACTCCCGGCATTCACGATTATTGGTAAAGAAAAGGACACGGTCAGGTTAGGAAATTGCAACCCCCGGACCGGTGAGTTGACCCCCGAAGCCATGGATAGAGCGATCGCAACTCTACAACGCTGCAAGGAAATGGCAGCCAGCCTCAATGCTGAAAACATCGTTGCTGTAGCAACCAGTGCTGTGCGGGAAGCTCCAAATGGCCAGGCTTTTTTACATCAGGTATATACAGAATTGGGTTTATTGGTCAACCTAATTTCTGGTCAGGAGGAAGCACGACGCATCTACCTAGGTGTGTTGTCAGCTATGGAATTCAACAACCAGCCCCATATCATTATTGATATTGGTGGTGGTTCAACGGAATTGATCCTCGGGGATCGTCATAACCCCCGTTCCCTAAGTAGCACAAAGATAGGAGCCGTTCGTCTTACAAAGGAGTTTGTCACTACAGACCCGATCAGCCAAAGTGAGTTTCTCTATTTGCAAGCCTATGTCAGGGGAATGTTAGAGCGAGCTGTTGACGACATCCAGGGTAACTTGAAACTCAGTGAACAGCCTCGTTTAGTGGGGACATCTGGCACTATTGAGACCCTAGCCAAGATGCACGCCTATGAGAATCTGGGTATGTTACCTAATCCCCTAACGGGTTATGAGCTGACTCGTCAAGATTTGGAAAAAATGCTCAAGCGCTTAGCTGCTATGAGTTTGGCTGAACGCTCAACCCTGCCAGAGATGTCCGAGAGGCGTTCAGAAATTATTGTTGCTGGGGCAATCATTTTATTAGAAGCTATGAAGCTTCTGGGAATGGAGTCGATCGTAATTTGTGGACAATCACTCCGGGAAGGCTTAATCGTTGACTGGATGCTCACCCATGGCTTGATTGAAGACCGACTACGCTACCAAGATGAGGTCAGGGAAAGGAGTGTGCTCGCAGTGGCCGGGAAATATCAGGTCAACCTGGACTATAGTCAGCGGGTGGCTAACTTTGCCCTGAGCTTATTTGACCAAACCCAAGGAAAACTGCACAATTGGGGAACACAGGCACGGGAATTACTTTGGGCAGCAGCAATTTTACACAACTGTGGGGTGTATATTAGTCATTCGGCCCACCACAAGCATTCTTATTACTTAATTCGCAATGCTGAACTGTTGGGCTTTCTGGAGCCAGAAATTGAAATCATTGCTAATCTGGCTCGTTACCATCGCAAGAGTCCTCCCAAGAAAAAGCATGAGAATTACAATAATCTGGCCAATCAAGAGCATCGCCTGTTGGTGAGTCAGCTTAGTGCTTTGTTACGGTTAGCTATTGCTTTAGACCGTAGACATATTGGTGCAATTCGGCAAGTTAAGTCGGATTATCGATCCGATGATAAAGCACTTCATCTAGATCTAGTGCCAGCTTTTGCTAATGATGATTGTGCTTTGGAACTGTGGAATTTGGATTATAAAAAATCGGTATTTGAAGAGGAATTTGGAGTTAAAGTGGTGGCGAGTTTGGCATCCAAGACTAGCCTGGCCGCTTATTAAGGCTAAGGCTTCAGCTCTGGGCTCTGAGCTATTGATATAGCTGAAGGATCACAAAAAGATTGACAGATCAAGCCTTCCAGTAGCAAGTTTTCTGTCAATCTTTATCAATTTCAGTTACACGATTTTGCTTTTACCTAATCGTTAGCCAGAAAAATCCGCTGATAAAACTAGCAATTTATCGGCTAACTGTTATCAATCTATCAACGCCGAAAAGGTCTTGGAGTTCGTTTCCCTTCCTAAACCATTAGGATAATTTCCGTACAGATATAAATAATAGATAATTTCAATCTCAACCATATCCCCAATACCTCAGGGGAATTTTAACGAATTTGATTACGATTCTACTTAGTTATCATTCAGATTTTGGTAGCGGGCGCAGGCGTAGAGGTCAAATAATGCTCCGACTAGGCTACAGGTAAAGGCAATCACTAATACTCCCTGAATTGGGGATCCGTTACCAAAAATAGTCAGAAATTTCAATAGCTCAGTTGTGGCAGTAAGACCAAACCCTGTCAAGCCAGGAATGTATCCTATTATACCAAAAACTGCCAGTAAACCAATAACTAGTGCCACTGGAGCCATAAAGCTCAGAAGGATTGTTATTACCAAAGAACGGAGAAAGTTTGGCAAAATGCTCATAAAATTTAACCGCATAAGCAGGTGAGTTAAAAGCCAGAGCCAAAGTATGACTTGGCACTTTCTACCATAGGCGAAATCCCTGTCGATAACCGAAAATGTCAAAAATCTTAAATTTTCATTAAAAATCTTGGTAAAGGTCTGTGAATCTGGATCATAAAGCCGGGTTGTTGGTGGCTTCTCTTTTGGGCTACCGGTAGTCGGTTAAATTGATCGGCCTCAAGGTCCCTGCCTTGATATATCAGTGATTTCGGCTCAGTGGCAGGGGACTTCCAACCCTAAAAGACCCTACCCAATTCCTGAGAAGCTGTGGATCAAAAGTTATCATTCCTGTTAAGATTCTTCGTTGATTGCGGATAGGTTAACTCGTCCCACCACTAAAGTAGGTGGGATGATCTAGTACGTAACTCCCTGTCTTAATAACAAAGCACTAATGACTAACGGCGATCGAATCAGTTACCAATTCCCAGACAACTTCTTATGGGGAGTAGCCACCGCTTCCTATCAGATTGAAGGAGCAGTAAGTGAAGGAGGACGTAAACCTAGTGTGTGGGATACCTTCAGTGCTACCCCTGGAAAAATACTTAACGATGATACCGGTGCGGTCGCTTGTGACCACTACCATCGCTACAAAGAAGATATAGAGCTGATGGTCAAACTAGGGATCAAGGATTATCGCTTTAGCATTGCTTGGCCTCGGATTATTCCTGACGGGCGTGGGAAAGTCAATCAGGAAGGGGTTGATTTCTATAAGCGCTTGGTGGATTGCTTGTTAGATCATGGCATTACTCCCCATGCCACTCTATTTCATTGGGACTCTCCCCAAGCCCTAGAAGACAAATACAAGTCTTGGCTTTCTCGCCAGATGGCCTTTGACTTTGCGGATTATGTTACTGCTGTGGTCACTCAATTAGGCGATCGCATTACTAATTGGATGACCATTAATGAGATCATGTGTTTTACTCACTTAGGCTATGGGTTTGAGCACGACCCGATCCATGCTCCGGGTAGGCGTGTTACATCCATCAAACAGGTATGGCAAACCTCCCATCATGCCCTTTTAGCTCATGGTTTGGGCTGTCAAGCCATCCGTAGTGCTTCCCGGGTTCCCTGTTCTATAGCCTTAGTGGATAACTTGTCCGTCACGGTGCCAATCAATGAGTCACCGTACCATGTGGCAGCAGCAAAAAAGGCATTCCCTTTATGTGGGCAAAATGGCGGTATCATTATCCCTGCTCTGACTGGTGCTTATAGTCCTGAATTACTTGAGGTGTTAGGAGACAATGCCCCAGACATCGGACCATGTGACCTACAAATTATTCATCAGCCTCTGGATGGGATTTGTCTTAATATTTACACTGGTACCTATGTCCGGGCTGCTGACAATCCACAGGGGTACGAGTTCCTTGGTATGCCCAAAGGCTACCCTCGCATGAATCTGCCTTGGCTGAATATCCTACCAGATTCCATTTATTGGGGGATTCGTCATGTCAGTGAAACCCTGGGGCGACAGGATTTGCCGATGTTTATCACTGAGAATGGCTGTGCGGCACAGGATGAATTGAATGGTAGGGGTGAGGTGATTGATACGGACAGGATTATGTACCTCCGAGAGTACCTCAAAGCAGCCCATCGCGCTGTTAGTGAAGGTTATCCTCTTAATGGTTATTTCCTCTGGAGTATGATCGATAACTTTGAGTGGTATTGGGGATATGATCGGCGCTTTGGGATTACTTATATTGATTACCCAACCCAACAGCGTATTCCTAAAGCTAGTTTTGAGTGGTATTCCCAGTGTATTCAAAATAATCGGGTGGTTTGATCATTAATCAAATAAACCTCAAAAAACCCTATCGGTATAGTGGTAATCCGTTAGTGTAACCCTAGGGAGAGGGTTAAGGAGTAAGTCCTAGTAGCGATCGCAAAGGTCACTCTTTGCGATCGCTATTTTTGTATGGCGATTTTTGTTTTACCCATTCACATTACTATCTTTTTGTCAATACTCAGCTAATATAAGTCTTACTTATTTACATTATTTAATAATATTAGGGGTAATTACTCGAAAACCCCTTTACAAAAATAAATATATTGCTTAATATAAATACATGAAGGCGCACACAAGCCGGACGAACCTCGAAAAGTTCATATTCATACCCGCAATCATAAGAACATGACTACTGTATTACAGCAGAGCAACACCTCTGTGTGGTCTCAGTTCTGCAATTGGGTCACCTCCACCAACAACCGCCTCTATGTAGGCTGGTTCGGTGTCTTAATGATCCCAACTTTGCTTGCTGCTACCACCTGCTTCATCATTGCTTTCATCGCTGCTCCTCCTGTGGACATCGATGGTATCCGCGAGCCCGTTGCTGGCTCCCTGATGTATGGAAACAACATCATCTCTGGTGCTGTTGTTCCTTCTTCTAACGCCATTGGCCTACACTTCTACCCGATCTGGGAAGCTGCTTCTCTAGATGAGTGGCTTTACAACGGTGGTCCTTACCAGTTGGTAGTGTTCCACTTCCTGATTGGTGTATTTGCCTACATGGGTCGTGAGTGGGAACTGAGCTACCGCTTAGGTATGCGTCCTTGGATCTGNGGTTCCATGAAACGCATTGTACTGATAGCAGGATTTGAATCCTTCAACGCTGACTTGTACCGCAAAGCTGCTGAGTTAGCTAGCTCCCGCTGTCCGGAACTGGATATTAGAGTATTTAGCGATCGCGAAATCACTGCCAACCCTGATACTGTAGAAGCTGCCCTCCAAGATGCCCAAGTCTTCTTTGGTAGTCTACTATTCGATTATGACCAAGTGTTATGGTTACGCGATCGCATTCAACACATCCCCATCCGCTTGGTATTCGAGTCAGCTCTAGAACTGATGAGCCTGACTCAAATTGGTCAGTTCAAAATTGGGGATAAACCCAAGGGGATGCCCAAGCCAGTAAAATTCATCCTGGACAAATTCAGCAACGGACGAGAAGAAGACCGCTTAGCAGGTTATATCAGCTTTTTGAAAATTGGTCCGAAGCTGCTGAAATATATTCCTGCTAGAAAAGTCCAAGACTTGCGCAATTGGCTAATTATCTACGGTTACTGGAATGCTGGTGGCTCAGACAATGTGGCATCTATGTTCTGGACCCTGGCAGAGAAATACTTACAGCTGAAAGTCGGAGAAATTCCGCCACCAGTGGAAACTCCAAACATGGGGCTACTCCATCCGGACTACGACGGGTATTTTGAATCCCCACGACAATACCTAGAATGGTACAAAAACTTTAAAGTTAAACAATTAAACGTTATTGGGCAAAGCCCTACCAGCCCGCTAGCTTCTCAACACAACCTTGGCCAAAAGGCCACGCTACGCTCTCAACCAACTAACCTTCAACCCACCAACCTTCAACCCACCAACCTTCAACCAACTAACCTTCAACCAACTAACCTTCAACCAACTAACCTTCAACCAACTAACCTTCAACCTGCCAACCCTAGAGAAAACCCTGTTGTTGGTATTCTGCTTTATCGCAAACATGTAGTTACAAAACAACCTTATATTCCCCAGTTAATTCGCTACTTTGAGGAAGCTGGATTAACTCCTTTACCGATCTTTATCAATGGTGTAGAAGGTCATGTAGCTGTGCGGGATTGGATGACATCTGCTTATGAAACCCAACAGCGGCAACTGGATAACGTGGAAACTCCTTCCCTCTCTCAAGACGCTGTAGAAGTTGATGCCATTGTTTCTACCATCGGTTTCCCGTTGGTAGGGGGTCCAGCTGGTTCTATGGAAGCAGGAAGACAGGTGGCTGTAGCGAAACGTATTCTCACTGCTAAGAATGTCCCTTATACTATTGCTGCACCCCTACTGATTCAAGATATTTACTCTTGGACAAGACAAGGCATTGGGGGGTTGCAAAGTGTCGTATTATATGCATTGCCGGAATTGGATGGAGCAATTGATACTGTACCCCTAGGTGGTTTAGTCGGAGAAAATATTTATCTGATTCCCGAACGAGTTAAGCGACTGACTGGACGGGTAAAGCGTTGGATTCAACTCAGACAAACCCCACCAGACCAAAGACGAATTGCCATTATTCTCTATGGTTTCCCTCCTGGGTATGGAGCAACAGGAACAGCAGCCTTATTGAATGTACCGCGATCGCTTCTTAAATTCCTCCACGCTCTAAAAGAACAAGGTTACACTGTTGGAGAATTACCAGAAGATGGGGAAGAACTAATCCGCTGGGTGAAAGCAGCAGACGAAGGGTTGAATGGTGACAGCTTGAATGGTGAATGTTCTAACCAGCAACATTCAACCAGCAACATTCAACCAGCAACCACCAACATTCAACCTTGGCCAAAAGGCCACGCTACGCGAACAACATTCAACATTCAACCTTCGACCACAGTTAACGTTAAAACCCTACAAGAATGGCTAGGCTACTTGCTAACTACCCGTATTGAAAAACAATGGCAATCCTTGACTGGTACAGGAATCAAAACCAATGGGGATGAGTTCGAGATTGGTGGAATTGAGTTAGGAAATGTCTGGATTGGGGTACAACCACCCCTGGGTATTTCTGGAGACCCAATGCGGCTGATGTTTGAGCGAGACTTGACCCCACATCCCCAGTACACGGCCTTTTATAAGTGGTTACAGAATGATTTTGATGCCCATGCGGTGGTGCATTTTGGCATGCATGGCACCGTGGAATGGTTACCTGGTTCGCCCCTGGGGAATACGGGGTATTCTTGGTCGGATATTTTGCTAGGAAATATCCCGAATCTGTATATCTATGCCGCCAATAATCCTTCAGAGTCAATGTTGGCCAAGCGTCGGGGTTATGGGGTGTTGATTTCCCATAATGTACCCCCTTATGGTCGGGCTGGTTTGTATAAGGAGTTGGTAGTGCTACGGGATTTAATCTCGGAGTATCGGGAGGATCCTGAAAAGAATTATGCCTTGAAAGAAGCAATTTGTAAAAAGATTGTCGATAGTGGGTTAGATACCGATTGTCCCTTTGAGGATGCTAAGCGCTTGGGAATTGCTTTCAGTCCAGAGAATGCCCAGATGTTTAGTGCTGATTCATTTAATCGCTATCTTGTCAAGTTGTACGATTACCTGCTAGTGGTGGAACAACGGTTGTTTTCCTCTGGGCTGCACACTCTAGGTCAAGTGCCTGATTCGGAACAGTTAGAATCTTACCTCAGGGCTTATTTTGGGGAAGATGTCCCGGAAGCAATGGTTAAAGCCATTGTCGATGGAGAATTTGAATCCCAAACACCAGAAGCACGTGAACAGGTCGAGGACGAGAAGCTTGAGGAGGCGTTACGGATTGGTGAGTTGTTGATGCAGACTGGGGAGGAGTTGACGAATTTGTTGCGGGGGTTGAATGGGGAGTATATTCCTCCAGCTCCTGGGGGGGATTTGTTGCGGGATGGTCCTGGGGTTTTGCCAACAGGACGGAATATTCACGCTTTGGATCCTTATCGGATGCCATCTCCGGCAGCTTATGAACGAGGCAGGGAGGTGGCCAGGAAAATTATTGCCCAGCATCTTGAGGAACATCAGGAGTATCCGGAAACTGTTGCGGTAATGCTATGGGGATTGGATGCAATCAAGACTCGTGGGGAGTCCTTGGGTATTTTACTGGAGTTAGTAGGTGCAGTACCTGTTAAAGAGGGAACGGGACGGATTGTACGGTATGGTTTGATACCCTTAGCTGAGGTGGGTCATCCTAGAATTGATGTGTTGGCAAATCTCTCAGGGATTTTTCGGGATAGTTTTGTCAATATTGTTGAGCTGCTCGATGATTTGTTTTGTAGGGCGACTGAGGCAGATGAACCGGAGGAAGAGAATTTTATCCGCAAGCATGGCTTAGCGTTGCGATCGCAAGGGGTAGACAATGTTTCTGCTCGGTTGTTTTCTAATCCAGCCGGGGATTATGGTTCTCTGGTCAATGACCAAGTAGTCGATGGTAATTGGGAATCCGGGGATGAATTAGCGAATACATGGCAAAGCCGCAATGTATTTAGTTATGGACGGCAAGATAAAGGTCAAGCCCGTCCGGAAGTCATGGAGCAGCTGCTAAAAAGTACCAGTCGTATAGTCCAGGAAATTGATTCTGTCGAATATGGGCTGACGGATATTCAAGAATACTATGCTAATACTGGAGGCTTGAAGCGAGCAGCCGAAAAGCAAGGGGGTAAGACCGTTAATGCCAGTTTTGTGGAAAGTTTCTCAAAGGATACTACACCCCGGAAGCTAGAGGATTTGTTGCGGTTGGAGTATCGGACAAAGTTACTTAATCCCAAGTGGGCTGAGGCGATGGCCAATCAGGGGTCTGGGGGAGCTTATGAGATTTCCCAACGGATGACAGCATTGATTGGTTGGGGGGGTACAGCTGATTTTCAAGATAACTGGGTGTATGACCAAGCAGCAGATACTTATGCCTTGGATGAAGAAATGGCCAAGAGGTTGCGACAGGCAAATCCTGAGGCATTTCGCAATATTGTAGGCCGGATGTTAGAGGCAAATGGACGAGGATTCTGGGAACCGGATCACGAAACCTTACAGAAGTTACGGGAGTTATATGATCTCGCCGATCAGGAGATTGAAGGCGTGACGGCTGTAGGATAAGAGGGTGTGGGGTGACCGAGTGTGGTAATCGGGTGAAAATCTTGCTCGTAGTCATCCCAATTCCTAAACCTGAAAATCTTTAACTTACCCGTTCACCCTACACTCGTTTACCCTACATTAGTTTAGCCAATCAATAAGAGTGTGAGTATATTTCTTTTATCCTAACTATACTCGTTCACCAGATGTTATGGCCTTTGCCTGAATAGCCTTGTTCCCTAGACTCTTTGGTTTTTTTTTCTAACTCTTCAGCTAATTTTGCAAATTTTTTCATTTCATCAATTAATGCTGCTGCTCCACTATTTTCGGTTTTTGATTGTTGGTACATCGACGTTTATCCTAATAATTTTATGTACATTAGTTATTTACCTGAGCCGCACGGATGAGTTGATATATGAGTAACTCTATAAAATTGGATCTATTATTTTTATATTTCGTCGGACAATAAATGAATCCGGATTAACTCTGGTCTTTTAATATGAAGCAATCGCTAACTAAATAAGCAAGATTGTAAACTTTTTGATTACTATAGCAATAAGCATAATGGTTCGGATTTGCTCTGATTTTAAAATTGACAATCAACAATAATCAATTAACAATGGTCAATTTTAAATTAACCAATGACTAATAATACCCATTCACACTATACTTTTTACCCATGGCAACGGAAATTGAACGCAAATTTCTAGTAAAAGGCGAAGAGTGGCGGAAACTAGGCACTGGTAGTGTTTATCGCCAAGGTTACATTCGTACAACTAACCGCACTACTGTCCGGGTGCGCCTGGTGGGAGATCAAGGATATCTTACTATCAAAAGTCCCAAGGTGGGTTTTTCTAGAAAAGAGTATGAGTACCCTATCCCAGGCTCGGATGCTCAAGAAATGCTCGATACTTTGTGCCAGGGTCCCTTAATTGAGAAAACTCGTTATAAAATTGAACACGCTGGCTTGATTTGGGAAGTGGATGAGTTTGCTGGGGATAATCAAGGATTAATTTTGGCAGAAGTTGAACTAACTGATGAAAATCAGGACATTGAACTACCAGAATGGATTGGAGTTGAAGTCTCTGATGATCCGAGATACTTCAACTCCAATTTAGTTCAGCATCCCTATACTCAATGGTTACACAGAATCTAGGCTATAGGGTGTGGGGTGTGGGGTATGGGGGAAGAGAATTTGTACTTCTCTATCAGGAGTTGTTTTAATCAGTGGCTTCGGGTGCTGGCAAATGGTCTACTAATTGCTCAAGAGAGTCTACATCGATGGCCAGATCCATTAACTGTTCTAATTTTTCGACACTCAACCCCTTCACACGAGCTTGAATTTCAGGGGATAGGTCTCCAAAGCGCCTTTGAAGCAATCGTAGTAGCAGTCGCTCAGCTCCTTCCTGAAGACCTTCTTGACGACCTTCTAAAATACCTTCCTGACGACCTTGCTTAATGCCCAACCTTTCGATACTCGTGACATACTTCATGTTGACCTCCTGTTCGTACTGGTTAACTTCTTCACGAAAGGCTTGTTCTAGTGCTGAGGGTAAATGCATTACCCAGTCAATGAAATGATATAAGTTTAGGATGTCTTGTCGCTGATACCCTTGCTCGTACAATCGTCTGGTCAGAGCCATTTTCCAAATTTTTCGTTGCTGGCCATCACTGCGAGTATCAACTGCTTTCAGGTGAGCCATGATCACCGTGGCAAAGGGATTGGCACTTTGTTCTAATTCTGGCCACTGCTGTTTGTAGTCTAACAGTTTCACCATCAAAAAATTGAACTGGATTTTACAGCCGAAGATTTCGCTACTGTATTGGGTTGGTCGCCACTGGGGGTTAGCATCACTCAAGACTGCTAAACTAGCAACCGGTCGATTGTAGCGTCCGCTAATCCGATGATGGTAGGTGTACATCCGTTTAGCAAACTCCGTCTGTTTTTCCCCTTGGACTTCCACATGAATTAGAATCCAAGTTTCTTGACCATTGTTGAGCCAGACCTTAACCAGTTTGTCTGCCCATCGACGTCCTACTTCGGCGTCTCGCACCACCTTTTGTAGTTCTTTGTCGAGGAATTCACTTGGACGAGACCAATTGATTTGACTATGAATGTGGGCAAAGCACAGGGCAATGAAGGGCTCAAAGTACCATTCCAGGGTGTCTTTCCAGGGGGAATCATAGTCCGCTGCTGGGTTAATCATTAATTTCCTCT